>CALAZQ010000112.1 GCA_937926325.1 uncultured Planctomycetaceae bacterium
GTTCGAATCCTGCCCCCGCCACTCTCTTCACGCCCGCAGGGCCATCCTGGCTCCTGCGGGCCGATTTTTTCGGCGGCCTCTTGCCGCCGTCGCCTATGGTCCGTCCACCCGGCCGGCCTCCCACCAGTCGACGAGCAGGGCGAGTCGCTTGAGATTCTTGAGTAAGTTCTCATACAGGCTCTGACTCTCCGCAGCCGTCAGCCGCTGCGTATCGACCACGCCCAGCGTCGCCAGTTCGCGGTCATAGCGTTCCTTCAGCTGCTGCTCAAAACCGGGGTCGTTGCGATGGGCGATCCGCCACTTGTGGAAGGCATAGGCGTCGGCGCCGGTGAGGTAGTCGCGGACCCGGGCCAGCTCGTCGGCGGGGGCAGCCGCGGGCCGGCCGAAGCCACCCTCGAGAATCGCCTTCTCGCGGTCGGTCAGCTTCCAGCTCAGCGACACATCGACCGGGCACTCGAAGACAACCGTCCGGAAAAAGTCACGGCCGCGGAGTTCATCGAACAGCAGGTCCTGCAGGTCGACCTGTTCGTCGTTGCGAAAGGCCATCGTCCAGTCGCGGGCATTCGTCACGCCGATCAGCGGCGTGCTGATCGCCTGCAGCCCGGGCCGGAGCACCCGGCTGCCGGCATGCCAGAGCAGCCGGTCGAGCAGCGACTCGCGGCCCGAAAGCCGGTCAAAGTCGATCTCGGTCCGGGCCCCCTGGCTGACCTTGTCGCGAATCTGCACCACCAACACCCCGGAGGTGTGCTCCTGCAGCCAGCTACTCATCTTTGACAGCCAGAGAGCTGAGAGATTGACGCCGTAGTTGTCGTAATAGGCGGCATCAACCACCCGCCGTGGCGGCAGCGTGGGCAGGTTGACCGCCGGCGACACCCAGGGGAAGGACGCACTCATGCGAATCGCCGTCGTCGCCCGGAAGTCGTGGGCCCGGGGAAAAAGCCGGAAGAACTCGACGGCTGACAGCGAAAAAACCTCGTCCTCTTCGTGGATGCTGAGGTCGAAGTCGCCCCCTTGGATCGCCGGCCGCTCGATCTTCCGTGAAGAGGGCTCGATCAACAGCCCGCCGACGTTCCGCGTGGCAAAGGCCATGTCGAGATTGCTGACGAGCAGCCGCCGGCCATCCTCGACCATCATCGGGGTGTAGACCAGCGACGGCCGCCAGCCCATCCGCTCGTCGGCCGCAAACGACTCCAGCGGCCGACCCAGCGGACTGGCGTCGCCACCGGTCCAGCGAATCCAGGTCTCTTCCAACGTGCGGCCGCGGTCACCCCGCCGGGCAAAGGGGCTAAGTGTGCCGGGCAGGTCGGTAAAGAGCATGCGGCCAGCCACGGCATCGAGCTGATCGAGCGCCATGGCATCGACGAAGGCCTCAAGCGAGGTGCCATGCAACGACGCAAAGTCGGCCGCCTCGCCAGCCAGCACCTGTTCGGTAGGTGGCAGCAGCGAGAGCACATAGTATGAACCCGCCACCATACCGCCGGAGGCTCCCGTCACCAGCCGGATGTGATAGGGGAAGTCGGCCCCGAGCACCGCTTCAAGCTTCCGCAACACCACCGACGTCCAGACACTCGCCCGGATGCCACCGCCGCTGACGGTCACGATCACCAGCTTGGGCTTGCCCTGCCGCCAGCGATCGGCCACCAGATTCCGCCATGACAGCAGCACCTCGGCATTGTTGAGCAGCCCCACCAGCTGCCACTGCCCGACCACCAGCCGGTCGCCGGCCGTCTCGCCAGCTCCCGCGGCCGGTAACGGACCGACTGACCGCAGCCGGGCCGTCACACCGCCGGCGGGCAGCGTTGTCGCCGGCGGATCGGCCTCGAGGCCAAGCAGCTCGAATACCGCCCCATGCTCAAGGTCGGGCCCGCTGGCCGAGTCATGCCGACCATTGAAGGTGAAGGTCAGCCGATCCCCAACCCGCAGCCGGCCGGTGTTGTAGAGGGTGGCGGTGATCTCACGGCCGGCGTCCGCTGCATCAGCCCGGCTGCGGAACACCGCCCCGGCCCGGCAGGCAAACAGCCCCCGGTCGTGGGCCGGCCGCAGGGTGAACCGCTCCAGCAGCTGGTTCCCGTCAGCCAGCGGTTCCGGTCCCGCAGCGGCAGTGGCCGCAATCGCTCGGCTAACCGCCGGGACCGTCGGCCGGAATGCGGCGAAGGCGGCCAGCTCGTCCTTTGTGGCCGCTGACATCGGCGTGGCAGCATCCAGGGCCGCGGCAGTGGCGGGCTCGTCAGCCGAGGCCAGTAGCACGCCGACCGGAATCGGGGCATCGGTCCGAGCATCTTCAAGCACCAGGCAGCGGCCGGGCTCGGGGCCGGTCACCCGCGGTGGCAGTCCATCTTCGGCCAACGTCGCTGCCTTGACGGCCGGCCGAAGCGTGTCGAGGTGACAGCGTTCCAGCCACGAGGCCATCGTCCGCAGCTGTTCCTCCGTCAGCGGCTCACTCTCCGCCGGAAGCTCAAAACTGACCGTGTAACGATCGACATCGCCGTTCGGCCCCCTGCCCGCCTCTGTCTGGCGGGCCGTCACCTGCCCCTGCCAGCTCATCGCAATCAGGCAATAGTCCGCGGCGAAATCCTGGTATGGCTTCGCCAGCCCATTCAGCCGCAGGCCGAGCACCGGCGGCTTGCCCGGCGCGGCCGGCAGTTCTCCCGCAGCGACAAAGCGATAGCGGGCGGCATCGCCGCGGCGGGGCCGGGCAGCAGGGCCAGCTGCATCCGCCTGGGCCAGCCAGAACGTGGGCCCACGAATCACGCCGTGGCGAATCAGGTGCAGGCTGGTGTAGCGGAACCAGCGAAAGATCTGCCGATAGAACGGCTCCTCGGCCAGAGCCACCAGGTCGTCGCCATCAAGCCGGGTCGTGAACCACTCTTCGGCCGATAGACGGATCGCATCGCCCAGGTCGGCCCGCAGCCGCTGCCGCGGATCTTCCACCGTCAGCACCACCGCCTGGCTGCCGTCGGGCCGTCGCACCAACGGCTGCACCGCAAAATAGACCGTCGCCAGCCGTTCGCTTGGTCCCTGCCGGGCCAGGCGATCAAAATCCTCGGTGACCGTCCGGTTTCGCAGGCTTGCAACAGATGGCGTGGTATCCCGGAAGTAGTCACGCGAGTCGAGCGAGACCGGCAGTTTGTAGTAGCCCGCCAGACCCGGAAACGTCCCCTTGAACTCGTTGGGCGCGACAAACAGGGCCGTTCCGTTGACCAGCACCAGCAGCCCGACCACCGCTGTGGTGACCAGCAGCCCGCTCCGTGGCCGGGTCACCGCCAAGATCGTGTAGCCAGCCGCCAGCAGGGCCACCCCACAGGCGATTGAGCCGGCGGCGGGCATCGCCGACTTCCAGCGTTCATCCAGCGAGCTGTAGGGAATGGCGAAGGCGATGAAGCCGAGGATCACGGTCAACGGATAGAGCACTGCCGGCAGCCGTGACGCCACCTGCGCCAGGATCGTCGAGCCGAGGAAGACCACCGCCAGCCCCAACCAGCCGGCGGCCACCACACCCCCAAGCCCAACCCCCCAGGCGGCCAGCAGCGACACCGTCGCCACCACGGCCAGCCCCGCAGCCAGGCAAGCCCGCACAGTCGCCGGGGGCCGCTGCGACCCCAGCCCGGCAAGCGTGCGTGAACCCGACACCGCCACCGCAGCCACAGCCAGCACTGCCAGTAGCCAGGCCGGGGCGGCAATGCCATAGACCACGGTCAGGCCAGCGAGCGCGACCGCTGCGGCCCGTTGCTCAGCCGGGGTCCGGGCCGCTGCCCCGGCGGCAGCGTGGGTGGCCAGCCAGAAGATGCTCAGCCAGCACAGCAGCATCGCCCCCAGCGAGGCGTAGCCCCGCAGGCCGGCCCAGCCCGACTTGGTTGTCTCTGGCGTCAGCAGAATGGTCACGGCAATCGAGGCGACCGCCAGTGCCACCACCGCCAGCACCGCGGTGCGGTGAACCCAGCGGGCCTGGAGACTTCGCAGGGTCATCCGCATGGCCGAAGCTGCCAGTGGCCGCCAGGCGTCAAGCTGCCGCCTCACCCAGGCTCGGCCCCGCAGCCCCCGAAAGCCGACGGCCAGCAGGGCCGCCGCCACAAGTTCACTCGCCAGAACCACCGCCGGCAGCCAGGGGAAGTTCCCCAGCAGGCCATGCGGCTGCTGCCAGCCACTCGCACCGGGTTTGATAAGCGTCTGCTCAGGCCACTCGATCCAGCGTGCGGTCACGGTCACAGGCAGCAGCAGCGTGACGGCGGCATGCACCAGAAAGAACCAGCTGAGCACTGCCAGCCAGGCTGGCGATGACGCTGGTTCAGCCGGCTCGGCGGTGGGCAGGGCGACAGCCGCCGGCTCAGCCGCAGCCGCCAGCGGCGGAACCGCCTCGATCGCGGCGATGATCTCCCGCTGCCGCCCGCCCCAGGCCGCGGCGGCCGCCAGCCAGGCGGTGGTCCAACAGCCCAAGATGACTGCCAGCACGCCGCCGCTGCAGACGCCGACAAGCCAGGGCAGCCGGTCGAGCAGCATGGCGGTATCGCGGTGGATCAGCGGCAGGATGATGCTGGGCACCACACCCACCAAAAAGATCAGCCCGAATCCTTTCACCAGCACGATCGCCGGCGCAAGGAGCAGCCGGAATGGCTGGCTGGCGAGCTGCTCGCGGGCCCGGCGGAACGCCGGGGAAACATCACCGCCGTCGGCGAGAGGGTCGGGCTGCGTCTCGGCCCAGGCCGCCGTTCGGTCGATCGCCTCGATGTCCTGGCAGGAGAGCTGGTCGAGAAATCCGTTGGCCAGCGTTGACTGCACCGGCCGCTCGGGCTCGGTCACCTGGTTGAGGCCGTTGAGGACACCGCAGACCTGCCGTACCGCCGCCCACCAGCCCCGCCGTGAGGTTCCGAGCGCCACGTAGTGCACCGTGATGGCCGCAAACAGCAGCATCACGGTCGCACCGAGCAACAGCTGTGTCAGCGGATCTTCGTCGAGGAACAGCCCCTGCAATCCAAAACTGCTGCCGAGCAAGCCCCAGATGACCAGGATCAGGACAGCGGTCAGTCCGAAATGGACGGGATAGTCAACGCCCCAGAAAAAGAAGTCGCGGACCGGCCGGACACCCCGCAGTTCGAACCGCCAGAGCAGCACAACGAGCCCGACACAGAGGCTGATGCGAAAGATATCCATCGACGCCCTCCGCAGAGATAGCATGGTAACTGTCGGTCACCCATCGGATCATACGACATGCAGACCTGGTTCGAGATCGAAACCGCTTGGGACAAGCCGCGTCGCCGGGCCTACTGGCCGGCGGTGCTGGTCGTGCTTGGCCTGACCGCTGGGCTGGCAGCTGGTGCCGCTGTGGGAGCGGCTGAGCTTGGCCCACCGCCAGATCAGCGATCGGCAGCAACGACTGAAGCAGAGACAGCACTCTTTCAGGCGATCGACTGCCAGCTCGAACTGCCGACACCAGCGGAGATCGCAGCAGCCCGACAGCGGACCGTCGAGGTACTTGCCCGGCTGAACCAGACGCTGGCCGATCAGGCAGTCGGTCCGCTGCTGACCCACGAGTTGCGGCTGGTCGACCTTCAGTATCTTCTTGCCAAACTGTCCCCTGCCCATGCCCCTGCCCATGCGGCTGCGGTCGAGGCATTCCTGCCGGTGCTGCGGCGGGTGCTGCCCGGCCAGGCCCAGGCCGACCTCGACCAACTGCGTCAGGAGGTGGCCGCCCTGGCTGCGAGTTGCAGCCGCTCGCCCGAGACAATCGCGGCAGCCCGCCGGGCAATTGCAGCGCTTCATCGACACCTCGCTGAGCATCCGACCCGGCATGCACCTGATGATGATCGACAGCTGCGTGATGCCTTTGCCTCGGTTGTCAGGCTGGTAGCCGAAGCCGACCTGCGGTCACAGCTGCGGCAAAGGCTCTCGCAGCCCAATGCCATCGTGCAGCTGAGACCCCGATTCGTGCAGCAGCTGGCTGCGCAGCAGGTGACCCGATCAATCAGTCTGCGGCAGGCCGCGGCAGGCACCGTCATCACGGGCCAGGGTGACGTGCAGATCGATCTGTCGGCCGAGCTGCCGGAGAGCGTCGGGTGCTGCCGGGTCATCGTGCACGCTGAAGGCCGAGGGCAGATCGACGCTACGGCCAGCCGCCGCCGGGCTCGGGTGACAGCGACAGCTGCTCCCGCCGTCAGCAGCCTGCAGCCGATTGTCATCGACCCGCGGACGATCACCCCCACTTCGGCAGTCGTCACCGCCAAACTCCAGACTCGGCTGAATACCTTTTCGATCGGCGGCCTGTTGGGCCACTGTCGGCTCATCCGTCGGCTGGCGACGCGGTCGGTGCAGCGGCAGCTGGCAGCGGCCGATCCCGCGGCTGCCCGGGCAATCGAAGCCGAGGTCGGCCGCACGGTCGAGGCAGAAGGGCTGCTGCTTGCGAGCAGAATCAACACGTTGCTGACCTGGGGCGTCTGGGATCGGCTGGCGGCGATCGACTTCACCCCCGAGGTCCTGCTTGCCAACACGCAGGCCGGTGCCACCAGCGGGACGTTCTACGCCCGGGGCAGCCAACTGGCCGCGATCACCCCACCGCCGGTCGCCGCGGCCGAGCAGTCACCGCGAGTGGCGATGGTGACCAAGGTGCACGAGTCGGCGGTCAATAATCTGTTCACCGGCTTCGGCGGCCTCACCCTCGACGAGGCGACCGTTCGAGCCCTCTGGGAGGTCCAGCTGAAGCTCAGCGACGCCGACTGGGAACGACTGCCCCCGGCCCGGGTGGCCTCCACGATCACCCTGCAAGCCAAGCAGCCGCTGGAGGTTCGCGTGGCCGATCATGAAGTTCAGCTCACCCTCCGCCCCGCTGCCGGACACCTGGCCGGCATGCACCTGCCGGCTGCCCCTGCCGCAATCAGCCTGAGCTATCGGCTCGAGCCCGACGCCGACGGCCTCTGCTTTCGCCGCACCGCCTGTCAGGTTTCAGGCAATCTCGATGCCGCCACGGCCGCAGCCTGGACGGAGCTGATCGATCTGTTCTGCGGCCGGCTGCTGCGACCGCTGCCCCGGTATCGCACGAGCATCACCGCCAGCTGGCTACGGGTCGTCCATGCCGCCCTCGAGCAGGGCTGGCTGGTCGTCGTGACCGAAATGATTGATGACGAGCCGACGTCTGTGGGCTCTTTTTGAAACCTAATGGGTGAGGTGCTTGGCCCATGCCAATCGAGCGGCGTTGGAAACTGAGCGCAGCCAGGATGGCGAAGCGAAGTTTCCGTCGAGTGAGTGAAGGACAGGATGTCCGGAGCGAACGTCCGGCGAGATGGCATGGGCCAAGGACCGCCGCTTCACAAACGGGCCAAAAATTCCTTGAAGATCTCCTGTGAGCGAGGTGCCATGAAGGTCTTTTCCTGCCTTTTTGAGCCGCATCTCCGGCAGCTGAACCACCTGCTGGCCGGTGCCGTCGTAGCCAGCTGGGCCTGGTGCGGATCGTCGCTGCCGCTGGCTGCCGCCCCGCCCCAGCAGCATGACGCTGCGGCCCTGACAGCCCGGTTCGCCCCGATGGAACTGCTCTTCTGCTTTCAGGGCAAGGGATCATGCCTGCCCTACGATGCCGGCGTGCTCCACGAGGCCTCTACCCGGCTTGATGCATTCAGGCGGGGCCGGGTGATCGTGACGGGCAACAGCAGCGGGGCGATTCCCGCCGCGTTCTTTGGCTGCCACGGCTTCACTGCCGCCACGGTCCGGCATGCCGAAGATCGGCTTGAGCATGGAAACCGCGATGCCGTCCGCACGATGGAGAATGTCGCCAACAAGATCGCCAAACTGTCCCGCGGTGAATCGACCGAGATCTCACACGCCGCTCTGCATGAATTCATCGCCTTCGCCCTCGGGGTGTCCCGCTGGCAGGATGCCCGGGACGTTGCCGAGATCGTCCGGCGGAGCACGGCCCGGCCGCGATTCCCCTGCCTGATCGTGGCGTGTAACAGGGAGGTTCTTGAGGATGTTCACCCCGAGGACCGCTTTGCCGCCGGACGGCTCAAGCAGCTCGACCTGGCAACGATGCAGGTCAGCTGGCGACCGGAGGCCTATGCCTATTACCGGCAGCATCCTGAGCGGTTCCGGCGTGAGCATCCCCACCTGGTGCTCCGTGACACGCCGGTGATCGGCCGGGCGATGACCTTCTTTGTCGATCAGTCGATGTACGACCTGCTCAGCCAGATCCCGGCCGCCGAGCGGCAGGCTGACCTGCGGCTGATGACCGACGCGGCCGATGTCGCCCTGGCCATCCTCGCCTCGGCATCTGAACCAACCTATTTCCCGGCGGTTGACGATCCGCAGCCGGAAAAAATCCTCGCGGCCGATGCCGCCGCCGTGGGCGAACTCGTCCGCCGCCGCACCTACTACGGCGGCTACATCGTCTCGCTGCCGGCCCAGGATGTGCGACGGATGCTGCCCGGCATCCGGGTGCTGGGCACCGGCTGGCGGCACAATCCCTTTATCGCCCGCCGGCTGCTGGCCGACTGGCTGTTGGCCGATTGCGAGCAGGTTGCCCAGCGGGCCGAGTGGTGGGCCGACATGGAGGTCAATCCCGACCGTGAGTTCGAGAGCCACATCGAAGTCCGCGGTCTGTCGGGTGAGGAAGAGGCTGTGTTCGGCCGGCGGCGGGCGGCGGAGTTCTTCACCGCCACCGGACGCGTCGGCCTGCCCGCTTTTGTGCAGCCACCACGGTTTCGTGAGCCGGCTGCGGCGGCGATCATGCCGGCACCAGATGTGCCGGGGGCGAGTGACGCCGAGATGTTTACAGACCGGGTCGGTCCGGACGGCCGCCGGGTGCTCCGCACCCTTCGCGGCCTCGTCATGCCGTGAGGCCACTCGCCAGGCCGCCGCGTCGATTGCCAGAGCCCTTTATCGACAGGCTGCTACCATTGATGGAGAGGGAACTCCAATCCATCTCCCCCGGGACTTCTCATGATCGTGGCAGCCCGCCGCCGTTTGGCGGCACTCTTTGACCGGCTTCAGGGTTCACCACGGAAAGACTTTTTCGACCGCTGTGTCGTCGGCCTGGCTGCGGTGGGCTTTCTGGCGCATTTGCTGTTCGTGGCGGTGGTCAACCTGCTGCCCGACATGCCGGAGACAATTTTCGAAGGGCTTGACCGCAGCCTTCTACATGCGGTCTATACCCCGTTCAGCATCATCCTCTTCTACGAGGTCATCCTGCTGGTCTTCGCCCTCGCCGACTCCCACACCGGCGAGGTGGCCAAGCAGTATCAAATTGTCTCACTGATCGTCGTCCGCCGGGTTTTCAAGGACATCGGCAGCTTTGAGAGTTTCGAACACTGGCTGACGGAAACCGAAGCGGTCAAGGCGGTGCTTCTCGACATGGGCGGGGCGGCACTGATGTTCGTCCTGGTCACCGGCTTCACGCTGCTGCGGCGATCAATCCCCAAGGTGCCGATTCAACGAAACCTGGCCGGCTTTATTGAACTCAAAAAAGCGGTCGCGATCCTTTTGCTGATCGTGCTCTCAGGTCTCGCGCTGCTCAACCTCGCCGTCTGGCTGCGGCTGCTGCCGGCCTCTCTGCTTGGGCTCCCGGAGCTCCCTGAGAATGTTGACCTCTTCTTCTTTCCCCTGTTCTTTGAATTCATGATCTTTACTGATGTCTTCATCCTGATCGTGTCACTCGCCTACTACGATCGCTATGAATACGTCTTCCGCAATGCCGGCTTCGTGATTTCAACAGTGCTGCTGCGGGTCTCACTCTCGACCCCCAAGCCCTATGACATCGGTGTCGCCCTGATTGCGATGATCTATGGAGCCGTCATTCTGGCCATCTTCGGCTGGTTCAGCGCCATCATCAGCCGACAGCCGGGAGACCGGGAAGGGAACGCTCACTCGCCTCGGGGCCCCAGAACATGAACCGACTGCTGACTTCCTGCGTTTCGACCTGTGCCGTGGAACGCCCACTTCACACACACTGCTGGCGATCACCACAGTCACGGCAGCCGGCTGTGCTCGCCAGCTGGCTGTTGGGCGTTTGTAGCCTGGTGCTGCTGGTGTTGCTGCCGGCTGATGTTCGGGCCGCTGAACCAGCCACCCCTGCACGGCCAACAGGCAGACCGGCTACCGCGCCGCAGGATCTGTTCGCCGAAGCCATCAATCAGTTCTTCGCCGGCAAGCCCGCCGAGTCGGCCCGGCTGTTCGACAGCCTGATTGCGACGCAGCCCGATCTGGCTCCCAGCCTCTGGCAGCGGGGGCTCGCCCTCTACTATGCCGAGCGGTATGACGACGGTCGCAAGCAATTTGAACTGCACCGCACCGTCAATCCCAACGATGTCGAAAACCCCGCCTGGCACTATCTCTGCGTCGCTCGGGCCGAATCTCCAGAGCGGGCCCGAGAAAAGATGCTGCCGGTCGGCCGTGACGCCCGGGTGCCGATGCGAGAAATCCTGTCCCTCTTCAAGGCTGAGGGGACCGAGGACGCCGTGCTGGCGGCAGCTTCACAAGGCGACGGCCACCAGCAGCGGAACCAGCTCTGCTATGCCCATCTGTACCTCGGCCTCTACGCCGAGGCCAACGGCGACAGCGACCGGGCCCGGCGGCACATTCTCTTGGCGGCCGATCGCTATGGCATGGACCACTACATGGGACGTGTGGCCAAACTGCATGCCAAGTTACGGTCGTGGGAACTTCCCGAAAACGCGAAAGCCCACCAACCAACCGAGGCTCGGGATGACTATTGAATTTTCATCGTAGCCACAACCCTCACGAAAATTACGGTCGCCGCAGTTGCTCCACCGGAATCTGCCACCAACACCGCCAATAGAGTTCAGCGTGTTATCCAGCTGGTCGAAGATGGCCGCCAACTTGTCGTCGCCTACGCCGTGACGATCACCTCGACCGCGGCCGAGCGGCGGGTGGTCTGAACGCCGACATCGGTCTCGTGCCGGTGCAGTTCCAGATCGATCTCTTCCTCACCGACCCGCAGGTTGGCGATCCGCAGATGCTCAAGGTAGGGCGGCAGGACCGGCCGGTCGAACCGCACCGTCGGCCGTCCCGTCTGCTGGTCGATCGTGACCGAGAGCCCGGTCACTGCCTCCAACAAGGCAAAGACGCCGCCACTGGCCCAGGCCTGCGGCATGCAGGCGACCGGGTAGAGCGTCGGCCCTTCGTCCTCGCGACGGGCAAAGCCGCAGAAGAGTTCCGGCAGCCGGTGCAGTGGCATAAACAGCGAGGCCTCGAACTGCCCCTGCAGGATTCGCAGCACCTCGTCCTTGAAGCCATAGCGGGCCAGGCCGAGGGCAATGAGTGAATTGTCGTGCGGCCAGACCGAGCCGTTGTGATAGCTCATCGGGTTGTAGCGGGCCTCGCGCTCGTCGAGCGTGCGGATGCCGAAGCCGTTGAACGATGCCGGCCCCAGCAACGACCGGGCCACGCTGGCAGCCTGCTCGGCCGAGGCGATACCGGCAAACAGGCAGTGGCCGGCGTTTGAACCACGGACCAGACAGGGACGCTTGTCACCATCGAGGGCGACCGCAAAACCCTGCAGCTCAGGCCGCCAAAACAGCTCAGAAAACTGCCGCCTGAGCCGTTCGGCCTGCTGCCGGAATGCCTCGGCCTGCTGCTGCCGACCGATCGCGGCGGCAATGGCCGCGATCGCCTGCAGGGCGGCATAGGCATAGGCCTGCACCTCACACAACGCGATCGGCCCCTCGGCCAGTCGGCCGTCGGCATGGCTGACGGAATCCCAGGAGTCCTTCCAGCCCTGGTTCCGCAGCCCGGTGTCGGCCGCCCGCTGGTACTCGATGAAGCCGTCACCATCGCGGTCGCCGTACCGGTGCATCCAGTCGGCAGCGGCCTCCAGCTGCGGCCAGAGTGACTCGACGAAGGCCACGTCAGCCGTCCGCCGCAGGTAGTCACCGGCCAGCATGAGAAACAGCGGGGTGGCATCGATTGAGCCGTAGTAGCGGCCGAAGGGAATCTCACCGACCGCCGCCATCTCACCCAGCCGCGACTCATGCAGAATCTTCCCCGGCTCGGCATCGGTGGCAGCATCGACCGCGTCAGCCTGGCGGGCTGCCAGGTAGCCAAGCACCCCGCGGGCCAGCTGGGGCTCGACGGTAAGCAGCTGCCGGGCGGTCACAATGCCGTCGCGGCCGAACGGCGTACTGAACCAGGGCACTCCGGCATAGGGATAGAGCCCGGTGGCCGTGGCGGTGGCCAGCAGGTGAATGTCAGAAAAGGACCGGTGCAGCCACTGGTTGAATTGCGGATTGCTGGTGTCGATCGCCGCCGCCGACCGGCGGGCGGTGCGGAAGCGGTCGACCGTCCGCCGGACCGCCGTGTCAAACCGGGCCGCGGCCGGGCTGTCCCGCAAGGGCCGGCGAAAGTCACAGCAGCAGCAGATTCGGGCCGCCTGCTGCGGGGCGATCTGCAGATCGACGGTTAGGCTCTCGGCGGTGAGCCGGGCCGCCCGGCCGTCGAGCCGCAGGCTGGTGACCCGCTCGCGACCGTCGAGCCCGCGGTAGCAGAGCACCACCGCATGCTCCCGAACCTGCCGTGAGACCTCACCCCGACGCGGCCGTCGCATGCCCCGCTCTTCAAAAATGTCGTGGAAGTCGGCGTCGAACCGCAGGCAGACCGGCACGGTGATCGACTGGTCGGCATAGTTGGTGAAAACCAGCTGCTGATGGAAGGCGGCCGGGCCGAGCACGCTGGTCCGCCGCAGATGCACCGTGCCGTCCGGCACCTCTGCCTGGTCGCAGGCCGGGTTGGCCAGGTCGGCAACCAGCATGCAGTTGTCCTCACGGACGGTCGAGCTGAGCAGCAGCGGCCGGCGGTTCCAGATGAACAGCTCGAACCGTGACAGCTGCCGCGCCCCCTCATGGAAGATGCCGAGGTCCCCCTCCTGCCGCCGAATGTCACCGGCTGCCGTCAGGACGGCGAAGGTCTCGCCGTCCTTCAGCACGAACGGCAGCGGCCCCGGCCGGGAGGCCCGGGCAACGACGCCATAGTGCAGCGGCAGCCCCTCGTCAGGCATCGGTCAGGCTCCCGAGACCAGGCTAGCGATCGAATGTACCGTCGCCGGATGCGGCGGCAGCGAACCCACAAAACCCATCGTCTTTTTGGGGTTCGCCTCGGCGGGAAAAGGCCGGAGAGGGCTTTGTCCACCGACAATCAGTCCACCGCGGCTGGCTGAGCGAGCCGTAGAGCCGCTCGTAGTCGTCGGCCATGCGGGGGGCGGTGTAGCGGGCCTCGAACAGGGCTCGGACGCCGGCCCGGTCGATAGCACGAACCCGTTCTGTTGCAGCCACGGCGGCCTCGTGCGAATCGACGACGAAGCCCGTCACCCCCTCATGCATCACCTCGGGCACCGAGCCGTTTCGCCAGGCGATCACCGGCGTGCCACAGGCCATCGCCTCGATCATCACCAGCCCGAAGGGCTCCGGCCAGTCGATCGGGAAGAGCAAGGCCCGGGCCCGGCCGATGAGCTCCTGCTTGTCGAGGTCGTCGATCTCCCCCACGAACTCAACCAGCGGGTTCCCCTGAATCAGCGGCCTGATCGCCGTCTGAAAATAGTCCCGATCGACCCGGTCGATCTTGGCCGCCACCCGCAGGGGCAGACCGACCGCGGTCGCAATGGCGATCGCCCGGTCGAGCCGCTTCTCGGGCGCGATCCGGCCGACAAAGACGAGATAGTCATCGGCTTGTCGCACCAGGGCATAACGGTCGGCCGGCAGCCCGTGGTGGATCGTGGCCTGCCAATTGGCCCGCGGCAGGGGCGTCCGCTGGTGGTCCGAGATCGAGACCAGCGGAATCTCGGCGAACACCTGGTAAAGCTCGGGCAGGTCGGTCAGGTCGAGCCGGCCGTGCTGCGTGGTCAGATGGGGAACACCCAGCCGGCTGGAGAGCGGAAAGTGCAGGTGCCCGGTGTGGAAGTGGATGATGTCGAACCGCTGGGCCTGCCGGCAGACCGCCTCAAGCTGCAGGGTCTCGGGGACGGTCGGGTCAATCGGCTGGCGGCCCAGCCGCAGGGCCCGCGGCACGCAGGCGTGGAGATCGGCCGAGGTCTGGGAATCTCCACTGGCGAACAGGGTGACCTCATGGCCGCGGCTGACGAGTTCTTCGGTGAGGAAATGGACGACACGTTCAGTGCCGCCGTACTTCTGGGGCGGCACGCTCTCGTGCAGCGGCGCCACCTGGGCGATTCGCATGGTCGGCAGACTCCTGCGCGGGAAACCGTTGGGACCTGAGTCGGCATCGTTCCCGGCGAAGCATCCCCGGCCCGCCGCTGGGCATCATCGCCACGTGTGGTGGCTTTCCCCGCTGCCGCTGCCTGCGTGCGATGCGGCCAAACGATAGGCGGCCGGCCCGCCAACCGACAACTGCCCCGGTTCAACGGCGACTGCTGCCGCCGGACACCCGAGGAAAATCAGCCCGCCCCTTGCTCACCTGACGCCGCACGATCGAGGCCGAGGGCCTGCCGCCGTTCGTCGTACCGCTCAGTTCCCCCTTCAACGCAATAGCCCTCGGCCTCGAGGGCCAGCCGCAGGTCGGCCTCGGCGGTCAGGGCATCGTCTTCGCAGAAGAGGGGCTGCCGAAAGTCCTCCGGCAGCAGATCGGGCCGCGGCCGCAGGAAGTGACGATGGCAGACCTGGCTGTGCAGCCGCTGCCCCTTCACCGAGTGATGCCCCTCGCGATGCTGCCGAACGCGGTCGGCCACCGGCTGGGTGGTCTGGCCGACGTAGAGATAGCCGGTGGCGGCGGAACCGACGGCGTTGGGATCGAGTTCGATCACGTAGAGCTGCCAGACGGTGAGGTCGCCGTTGACCGTGTAGCCGTCGCAGCGAAGCCGCTGCCGGAGGATTTTTTCGGCCGCCTTGATCCGCTTCTGCTGCGTCGGGCTGATGAAGGGCTGGTCGCGGCCACCGGGCTGGTCGGCAGCGGGCATCGCCTCGTAGACGACATTCACCACCCGCAGCCGGCGGGCCCGGGGCGAGGTCTTGACCCAACGGTCGAGTGCCAGCCCCGGCCGCTGGGGCAGCGACTTGACCACCACCCGCGGCCGGTCGGGATGCCGCCGCGGCCCGGCCAGATCGTCGGTCTTCAGCACGCAGAGCCAGACCCGGCGAGTTTCACCGGCGGGCAACGGTCGTCGCGGCATCATCGGCCTTTTCGGAACAACTGCGGCCACAGGCTCAGGTCGGCTGCTCGGTCGGCCGCAGCAGGATGTCGTGAACCTGCACATGCTGCGGGCACGACAACATATAGACCACCGCCTCGGCAACATCATCGGCCTCGAGCACCTTGAACCGTGAATAGGTCTCGCGAGCCTGCTCCTCTGACTTCAGATAGTGGCTGGCAAAGCCGGTCTCGACATAGCCGGGACAGATTTCGCCGATGCGAATCGGATCGCCCGCCTCGCGAAGCTCCAGCCGGAGGCTCTCGGTCAGCGCCCGTACCGCATGCTTGGTCGCCCCGTAGAGGCCCGCACCCGCCGGCACCCGCTGGCCGGCCATCGAGCCGATGTGAATGATCTGGCCCGCCGCGCCGCGGGCCCGCATATCGGCCAGTGCCTCACGGGTGCAGATGCAGAGGCCGAGAATGTTCACCTCGAGCATCTCCCGCCACTCCTCGACCTCGCCTGCTGCCAGCGGGGCGGCATGGCCGAGGCCGGCGTTATTGATGAGCACATCGACACCGCCGAATCGCTCTTGAGCCGCCGCAAAGGCCGCTTTCACCGAACCTTCGTCCCGGACATCGCAGCTGAGGGCCAGCGTGCTCTCGGCATTCCAGTCGGCCCCGGCGAGGATTTCGGCCGCCCGATCCTGTCGGCGGGCACAGCCGACCACCCGCATGCCGTCAGCCAGCAGCCGCCTGGCAATCGCCGCCCCGATACCGCTGCTGGCCCCGGTCACCAGGGCTGTCCGCCCGACCCATCGCTGCATGCCGTGCCGTTCCGCCATCTCGATTAGTTGCTCCGTCGCGACGTGTTCCGTGACCGGTGTCTCGCCAGCCCGCCTGAGTGTACGGGAAGCCGCTCGCGGGGTAACCACTACACTGAGGCAACGCGGTCTGACGCCGCAAATCCACCCGGGCAAAAACTGGACAAAAACTCATGCCTACCGACACCCTCTCCGCTGAGCACGACGGCGTTATTTTTGTCACCGGCGCCACCGGCTATGTCGGTGGCCGGCTGGTCCCGGCCCTGCTGGAGGCGGGCTACCGGGTTCGCTGCCTGGTGCGGGAGCCCCGGAAACTCGATGCCCGCCCCTGGCGGCAGCACGATCGGCTGGAGGTGGTGGCCGGCAATCTCGACGATGCCGACAGCGTCGCCGCGACCCTGGCCGGCTGCCGGGCAGCGTATTACCTCGTTCACTCGATGGTGGCCACCGGCGGCACCTACGCCGATCGTGACCGGGAGCTGGCCGGCACCTTTGCCCAGGCGGCCCGCACCGCGGGTGTTGGCCGCATCATCTATCTGGGCGGCCTGGGTGAAATGGGCCCCGACCTCAGCGAGCACCTGCGGTCGCGGCGACAGGTGGAAGAGGAACTGGCCTCCTGCGGCGTCCCGGTGACCACCTTCCGGGCGGCGATGATCATCGGCTCGGGCTCGGCCTCGTTTGAGATTCTGCGGTATCTGGTCGAACGGCTGCCGGTCATGGTGACGCCCAAGTGGGTCACCACCGAATGTCAGCCGGTGGCAATCGCTGACGTCCTGCACTGGCTGGTCCGCTGCCTGGAGGTCCCCGAGACCGCCGGCAAGACCCTGGAGATCGGCGGGCCCGACGTGCTGCCCTACCGGGACCTCATGCGGGTGATGGCCGAGGAACTGGGCCTGCCGCGGCGGATCATCCTGCCGGTGCCGGTGCTCACCCCGCGGCTCAGTTCGCTCTGGATCAATCTGGTGACGCCGGTCTCGTACCGGATCGCTCGGCCTCTGGCTGAAGGCCTGAAGAACCGGGTGGTGGTCACCGACGGCACCACCCAGCAGCTGATGCCGCATGCCGCGCTCGGGGCGCGGGAGGCGATCCACCGGGCGTTGGCCAAGATTGAGCGGCAGGCCGTCGAGACCCGCTGGAGTGTGGCCGGACCGGTGCCCGGTGATCCCTCGTGGGCCGGCGGCACCGTCTTTACCGATGAGCGGACAGTCGAAATCGAGGCCGACCCGGCCGACGTCTATGCCTCCGTCTGTCGTATCGGCGGTGGCAACGGCTGGTATGCCGGCGACATCCTCTGGCGGCTGCGGGGCTGGATGGACACGCTGGTGGGCGGGCCCGGCCTGCGGCGGGGCCGACGGCATCCCGAGCAGGTCGAGTTTGGTGAGACCCTCGACTTCTGGCGGGTGGTCGGCATCGACCGCGACCGGTCACTTTCGCTGCGAGCCGAAATGAAACTGCCCGGCGAGGCCCAGCTCGACTTTCAGATCGAGCCGTTGGTCGCCTCGCCAGAGCCGCCACTCACCCGGCTGGTGATGACCGCCCGCTACCGGCCGCGGGGACTGATTGGGCTGCTCTACTGGTACGCCGTCGTGCCACTGCACGAACTGGTCTTCGGCGGCATGCTGCGAGGAATCCGCAAGACGGCCGAAGCGATGCACCGCACCAAGACGATCGCCGACCAGCCGCTGCCGCAGCAGGGCGACGCTCCCGGCTATGGCAGGGCCCGGCTCTGGCTGGGCATGAGCGGTGTCGGCAGCATCGTGGTGCTGGCAGCCCTGGGCCTGATCGTTGACCTGCCGGGGCAGCTCATGCCGGCCGCCGATGCCTCACTCGCCCGCCAGCTGGGCGGCCTGGCCACATTCGTGCTGGCTTACATCGCGGTTCAGCTGCCCTTTGATGTTCTCGGTGGCTACCTGCTGCCCCGCTGGTATCACCGGCAGCATCCGCCGCTGGCCGGGTTTGCCATCGGGCTGGCCCGGGGGGTGGCCGTGCATGGTGGGCTGCTGCTGGCAGCCAGCGGCACCCTGCTGCTGGCCGGGCGGGCAGCGGGTGGTCTGGGGGTCGTGTTGGCGGCGGCGGGCATTGTGCTGGTACTCCTGCGGGGCCGGGTGGCAATAGCCGCAGCAGAGTCTTCGTTGGAGCTGACGCCGAGCTCCCCGGTGCTCAGCGAGGCCCCTGCCCTGCCGACGCTGCCGACCTTCATGGCGGAGTCGGCCGATGAGGGCTTTACAGGCGCGGTGGTCGGGGTCTTCCGGCCCCGGCTGCAGCTGCTGCCGATGCGGTGGCGGGAGACCCTCGATCCGGAAGCCTTCACTGTCGCGGTGCGGCGGCGGCAGCTGGCGATCCAGACCGGTGGCTGGTGGCGGGGCCGGCTATTGGCCATCGGCTTCACGCTTGCCGGGGTTGGGCTGGCGACGGTTCTCGTCGGCGGTGATCGGCTGGCGACTGCGGAAGGTGTTGTCAGCTTGAGCCTGATCTTCACGCTCTGGTCGTTTCTGGGCCTGCTGGTTCTGCCGACGCCCAGCCGCCGTGGTGTCGCCGACGTCGACCGCAATCTGCTGGAAACGGGCTGCGACCGCGATGATCTCGAGCGGACGATTCGCCTGCTCGACGACCTGCAGGACCGCGAACGCCAGCGGCCGCCGGTGATCGAGACGATTTTCCATCCGGTGCCGAGCGTCGAGGCCCGGCTGCGGGGACCGCACGCCCCGGGCATGCAAGGCTGCTGGGATGCCGCCCGGACCGCCGTTTATTTAAGTGCCGCCGGCACCGGCCTGCTCGGCCGGGCCGTGCACTGCAACTGCGGCCGCCCCGCCCTCTGGGCCTTTCTGCCGATCGATTGAACCTCTCGCTCCAAGAAAATGAAACCGGCCGATGGGGCACCACGAAGGCCACGCAGGAGACTTGTTGTCAGAAAGCCGGGAGCGGAAGCGACCGGACCGGCAGCATGCCTGACAACGCAGCCCTATTCGCGGATGACCTCGGTGCGGGGCTCGCTATAGTTCGCGCCGCTGGCCGCCGCGGCGATGCAGAGCAGATGGAGCACGAGCCCCGGCACGACCAGTGCCGCATAGCCCATGGCCACACAGCAGAACCAGACGAGGCCGCTGAGCATGTGCCCCTTGTAACATTGGCCGAGGCCGGGCAGCACGAAACTGAGCAAACCGGCGACCGGTCGGCTCCAGAGTTTGATGGCCGGCTCGCGGACCACCACCATGCCACTGAGTGACTCATGCTCGTACCGGGTGCGGACGCCGGCATGCCGCGTGCCCGACGCAGCGGCTGTGGCGTCGTCCGCAAGGCCCTGTCGCTTTGCCGCCGCCCGCCGCAGGGCCTCGTCCTGCTGGACCGCCGCCCGCCGGCGGGCCACCACCCGCCATTGGCTGACCGCCACCACCAACAGCCGGCCGATCAGACTCCCCGTGACCGCCAGCCCTTTCAAAATTTCCGGCAGCAGCCCTGCCGCGGTCAGCACAAGTCCCCCCAGCAACAGCAGCCGGGCCAGCAGTGACGGCTCGACCAGCATGAAGATGGTGCCCAGCGTCGCGAGCAGGCCGGCAAATCCCGCGAGCAGAAAGCGAAGCGGCAGCGTCTCAATGGCGACTGTCGGAGCCGCCGCGGCCACCGGCTGGGCTGGCACCGGCGGCGCCGGGCGGGCCGGCGGCACGGGGGGCGGCACCACGGCAGGCCGTCGAGGCTTCGGCTTGCTGCTGCGGGTGACCGCTGGTTGCGGCGGTCGCGTGGCTGGCTGTTCGGCCGCCCGAATCTTCCGGGCCCGCTCCAGCCGTTTGCGGCGGGTGCCGGCCAGCCGGCCGAGGGCGTCATCGGCCCGCTGCAGCAGCGCTGGCAGCCGGCGGCGGCTGAACAGGCCCGGCACCTCAGCTGCGGGCAACCAATCGGGAAGGTCCCGGTTCCAGACGAGATCGTCGGCTGTCAGCCAGCCTTTCCGGGCGAGTTTTTTCAGCCGCTCAAGACTGACCGGCCCCTGTCGCCCTGCCGGCCCATGCTGCTGACCCCGCCGGGCATAGAACCAGCCATCCGGGCTCGGCGACGTCGGTGGCATGCTGGGCTGGTGGGCCATCGGTCCCATCCTTCGGGCGGTCGGCCGGATCCTCAGCCAGCAGACTCTTGCCCCACTGTAGCGACTGGTTTCCCAAGGTTGGTCCCGCGGGGCAAGGGGCCGATCTCACGGGGGTGCCGCCAGCTGGTAAATTTACGATGATCCGCAGATCACCGCCTTCCGGGAGATCCCCCATGCCCACCTATGTCTACGAAGTGATCGAGTCCGACGGCAGCGGCGGCGAGCGGTTTGAGGTGATTCAGCCGATGAGTGCCGACCCGCTCGAGAAGCATCCACTGACGGGGGTGCCGGTGCGGCGGGTGATCACCAGTTTCCATGTGGCCGGCGGCTGGTCCGACATCGGCATGCAGGGCAAGCTCTCCGACAAGAATCTCGACCGGATGGGCTTCACCAAATACGTCAAGGCGGGTGATGGCCACTACGAAAAGACCGCCGGCAGCGGTCCCGACCTGATCTCAGGCAACGACCCCTGACCGGCGAGTGTGACAGAAATGGTTGAATTCACGATTACTGGTGAAGAACTCTGGACCCGCATGGAGCGAGCAGTGGAAAAAGTCAATGAACGACTGCGGAAGACGGTTGGCATTCTCGAAGCGGCCAAGGTGCCCTATGCGGTCATCGGGGGGCACGCTGTGCGGGCCTGGGTGGCACAGGTGGACGAAGCTGCGCTCCGGACGACGCGAGACGTTGACATTCTCGTTCGTCCGGCCGACCTGCCCGCGATGATTGCCGCCATGACGGCTGCCGGCTTTCATCATCGCAACACCTCTGGTCTCGACATGTTCGTCGAGCACCCCGACGCATCGGCCCGCGACGCGGTCCATGTGCTGCTTGTCGGCACGGTGGAGCGCGGCGGAGAGCCCAATCCCGATATTGAACCGGTGATCCGCACGAATGACCTTCAGACGGTCGCGCTGGAAACGCTCGTGCGAATGAAGCTGAATGCCTTCCGTCGAAAGGATCAGGTTCACATTCTCGACATGCTCTCACTCGGCATGCTCGATGCGTCATGGCTCGGGCGGTTTCCCGAGCCGCTGCGGGGTCGGCTGCAGCAGCTGCTTGATGACCCTGACGGGTGAGCCTGCGGCGGTAGAACTCACTTCGCAGGCCAGGCGTGGAGCCGGCCGGCCGAGTCACCCGCAAGCACGGTCGACCCGTCTCCCGACACCGCCACCCGCGTCGGCAGCAGCTTGACACCCGCCGGCGGCTGCTGGTCGGCCGGCGTGTCGGCGACGACGGAAAACTTTTTCGTCTCCTTGCCTTCAGCCGACCAGAGTTTTATCTGGCCATCGCGGCCGCAGGTGGCCAGCTCGCCCTGGGGGCCGAACTTACAGTCGAGCACGCCGCCGCCATGGGCACCTGGCTTGTTCATCAGTGGCCAGCCATCCCTGACATCCCACCAGACAACCTTGCCGTCTTCGCCACAGGAGGCGACCACCCCCGAATCGCTCCGCCACGACAGCGCCCGCACCGACTGCTTGTGCTCGGCAAGCGGCAGGATGACACCGCCGGTTGCTCCGTCCCAAAGATGGATGTTGCCGATCCGGTCGCCTGTGGCCAGATATTTGCCATCGGGTGAAAACGCCACCGCCGTCACCCAGTCGGTGTGCTTGTCGATTGTTTTCACCAGGCTGCCGTCCTCAGTGGAATAGAGCTTCACCTTGCGACTGGTACAGCCGATCGCCACAAGCTTTTCGTCGGGCGAGAGATCAGCGGCGATGATCGCGTCGGGCTCGTCGGCCACGCTCGCCAGCCGCTTTCCGGTGGCCACATCGAATAGCACGACACTGCCGCTCTGCACCGGCTTGCCACCGGCGGCCAGCAGCAGCCGGCCAGTCTGACTGAAGGCAAGCACGAGGGGCTCACCTTCCGGAAATGCCAGGCTGCCATATTGTTGCTCGAGTGAGCCGTACAGGTCGATCGCCCCGTACGACGCGACCGCTGCCACCGGGGCCCGCGGGCTGGCCGCCAGAGCGAGCACCGGGAAGGGGCGGACGGTCTGGGGCCGTTCGATCGCGGCAAGCTTTACCGGCACCGCGGCCGGGCCGTCGTTGGTGGACGGTGCCACCGGCTTGAAGCCAAGCGTCCGCATGGCGGCGACACTGCTGCCGGCGTTTTCACGCAGCCCGGTGTCGATCCACTGTTGAATCAATGCCACCTGATCGGCCGGCACCCGCTCGCCGTCAGGGGGCATCCGCTCACCGTCTTCAGTGGCTGTCATCACCTCGATCAGCCGGCTGCCTCCCGACCGGCCTGCGATCACGATCTCACCGCCGCCGGCCCCCTTCATGACGCCGGAGTAGCTGGCAAGATTCAGCCCGCCCTCCTGCTTGCCGTCGCCGTGGCAGGTGGCGCAGTTTTTCTTGAGGATCGCCGCCACATGGTCTTCATAGGTGATCGGCTGCTCGTCTGCCGCCGCGGCCGGCCGGCCGCTCGAGAGCGACGCGACACAGCAGGCGACCCACAAGGCGGCCGAACATGACCGCAGAACCCGGCGGAAAACCTGATGACTGCCGACGCCTGAGGAAAATGCCACGGCGGTGCTCCTTTCGAGGACAGACAAGTGCAACTCGACTCCTACAAAACACCCGAGCAGCGAACCAATTTTGGACATCAAACCCTCAATTTTCGACCATTCCGGCCCCGAAAACCAGCCCGTTTTCCATTCCGGTGCCGTCAGGGTCTGATGGGAAGGAGTTGCATGAGCGAGACGGCTGGCTGCGTGCCCGCGGCCCCCCTGAGAGCGTTCAGGGGAAGTGGCTCGCCAGCCTCAAGCAGTTGCCTGTCTGCGTAGCCGACGCCCCTCTGCGGCATGGCCTGCGGACCGCGAAAGAGGTGCGTCCGCCGCGTCGCCACCTCAACCACCCAAACCTCGGGAACCCCGAAGCGAGCGTAGAGCGGCACCTTGACGTCCAGATCATAGGCAAGGCTCGTGTCGGCCACCTCGATCACCAACAGGGTGTCGGCCGCAGTGGGATGGGCCGTGCAATAACAATCGGATCGCGGCCGCAGCAAGGTGAGATCGGGCTCGGGTTCATTCTCATGGTCGAGCCGAAGTGGGTTCTGACTGCTGACAAAGGTCGAGTCTCCGAAGTGTTGACTCAGATACCTGATCAGCACATTCACCAACGCAGCATGCACCACACCAATCGGCGACATGTCAATGATCTCTCCATCGATCAACTCCACGCGTCCGCCGCGGTCGAGGATGCCGACTTCTGCCATCCTGTAATAATCATCGACCGAGAGCCGGCGGCGCACCGGGCCGAGCAGGTCACCGCCTTTGGCACGAGGAGACGATTCAGTTCGTGATACCGTGGCCACCGTAAAGACTCCTGCCCATCTCGCGTGGCGGAGCGGCACAGGCCGCGCCACCAACCTTGACTGTCCAAAAGTATATGTTGGCCTGCGATCCTGTCAACAGCGGGCACGATGAGGTTTCATGACCAGGCATACCCGACGTGTTGTTCGCTTCCTTCGCTGCCGCCGAGAGATCGTTCCTGCGGTCGCTCAGCAGGGTTGTCATGACTCGGCAAGGGACCGAAAATAG
>CALAZQ010000113.1 GCA_937926325.1 uncultured Planctomycetaceae bacterium
GCTTCCGCCTGGCGGCTTCCACACAGATGCCACCCCGGCGACAGGATGTCGCCAAGCAACGCTCGCTGGAGGGCATCGGTACCTACTCGCTCGTCACCAGATTCCTCTGGAAGCCGGGAGCGGAAGCGACCGGACCGGAAGAACGTCTGATGCTGCGGCAACCAGCCCCACTGTCCGCCGGCTTCCGCCTGGCGGCTTCCACACAGATGCCACCCCGGCGACAGGATGTCGCCAATCAGCACCAGCAGCAGCGTGCAAACCTCGGCTTTGCATGCTGCTGCCCCAAGGAAAGACGGGCACGACGCCCGGGCTTTCCGTGAAGCAAGCCCCACCTACCGATCCGAATAGACGTGCGTCATCTCTTCGGCGGTCAGCGGTGTCTTGAGGTCATCGCTTTTCAGCATGAACTGCACCCGCTGGTTGCCGGGCCGCCGTCCCCGGACCTGAATCCGGAAGACCGCCTCGTCGGCCGGTGCGAGCGTGGCCAGCGGGTCGAATGAGACCAGCAGATTCTCAACCCCGAACGGCACCGGTCCCTCGGCGTCGATCGGCTCGAGATCACCGAGCAGATTGGCTGCCAGTTCCACGTTGGTCGCCGCCTTGGTGCCCTGGTTGGTCACCCGCACCACGTACTCAGTCAGGCCGCCAATCTCGATTGGGTCTTCACTGTCGACCACCTCAAACGAGAGTGCCGCCAGGCCTTCAACCTCGATGGTGTGCGTCAGCTGGTCGGCCAGGCCGGCTGGGTTGCGGGCGGCCGCCACGATCGCCTGGGGACCAAGTGTGGTCGGCATCACCACCAGTTCAACCGTGCCGTCCTCACCAGCCGGCAGCTCTTCCAGGCTCCAGAGCACCCGGTGCGTCCGCTCGTCGTAATAGCCGGCATTGTTGGCCCGGACAAACTTCATGCCGGTCGGCAACTGAGCCGCCAGTTCGACCGCCAGCGCCGGAGCGGTGCCGGTATTGGTCATCTTCAGCTTGCAGGTGGCTGGCCGCTGCAGGTATCGCCGGCTGGGAATATCGGCCGCCAGCTCAAGCATCGGCGCGGTGATTTCCGCCCGCAGCCGCCGGGCCACTTCGATGCCACCATCGGCACGGGCTGCCAGGCGAATTTCATGCACCCCGGGGGTCACCGTCGTGAGCACCAGCGTGATCGACCGCGACGTCCCCGGCTCCAGCCGACCCACGTCGAACTCCACTTCACGACCGGCTGGATGCGAGACCGCCTCGGGTAGCAGCCCGTCCACCACTACGCCGGTGGCCGTGCCGGTGCCCGGGTTTGAGAGGGTCAGTTCGAGCGTCATCGACTCGCCGATCAGCGTCTTCTGCGGCGGCTCGGCGGTGATCTCGAGCGCCGGCTTGGTCACCCGCGACCGCACCGTCGCATCGGACCGGAAGCTGACACTGGCAACGCTGCCAATCTCGCCCTCCAGCCGTGGCATCAGCTCCATTGCCACCCGGGCCTCCTGCCCCGGCTTCAGTTCACCGATGCTCCAGAGCAGATCACCGGTGGGGTCGCCTGAGGCAGCCGGGCTTGCCGGCGGCAGCGTGGCAATCAGGCTGGTGCCGTAGGGAATTGAATCTTTCAGGACCGTGTCATGAGCCGTGGCAGCTCCGACGTTGCGGATGGTCACCTCAAACCGGGCCGGCTTGCCCACCTGCAGGTCACGCGGGCCACTCTTTTCAATGGTCAGCTGCGGTGTCTGCAGGCCTTCCAACTGCGGCACCCCAGGTCGGCCCTGACCGGTGGCCCCGGCCGCCGTGGCAGCGGGAGCGTTCGGGTTCTGCCTGAAGGGAGCGGGGGCTGCGGAGGCGGTGGGCGGGCTCGCCAGCGGTGGCGCCGCGGCAAAGGGTACGGCGCCTGCGGTGGTCTGCAGGCTGGGCTCAGCCGCCGCGGCGGCTGGACCGGCTGCGGCCGCCGGCCGCGGGCGGGCGAAGGGGTTGACCCCAGCCGCAAGCGGTGCGGCAGTGGCATCCGACGCCAGTGGCTGAGGGGGCAGAGCGGGCGGTGGCACCCGCTTGGCTGGGGGCGTCGGCGGCGCCGGGCTGGCCGCAGTTGGCTCAGCAGTATCAGTCGGCCTCACACTCGCGGCGGGGAGTGCCGCCGCCAACGGGGCCGAGATGGCAGCAGGCGGACCGGGTGTCGGTGCTGCTGCGGCCGGATTGGGCGTGGACGGCACCGCCACAGCCTGGTCGGCCGGCGGTGCAGGCATCACCGGCTTGGGCTGTTCCGGCTTCCTTGCCGGCGTGGCCGTCACCGGGGCAGGCAGCTCCGGCTTGGCGACCGCAGCCACCGGCTTGGGTGGCGTCGCCACAGCGGGCTCTGTTGTTTTCTCTGAGTCCGGCTCAGTTTTCTCAGCCTCAGTTTTCTCAGCCTCGTCAGCCGCGGCTTCCGCCGTCTCGGCCACGGTCGGCCGGGCTGGCGCCGGCTTGGCCGCAGCGGGCTTCGCTGTTGGCTCCAGCTGTGCCGGCGGGGCGGCGGGAACGGCAATCGGCTCGCTGTCGATATCGCTGGTAGCAATGTCGCTGGTGGCGGCGGCGGCTTCGGAGTCCGGCGGCGAAATCTGACGGGCCGAGAACCGCGACAGCCGTCCCGGGGGCGTCTGTTTCTGGCCCGCGGGTGAATCAGCCT
>CALAZQ010000114.1 GCA_937926325.1 uncultured Planctomycetaceae bacterium
GCCCGGGCCACTCGAGATCGGCTTTGACCGCTGCTTTCTGCTGCCGACCACCAATGACCGCGTACCGCAGGTCTTTGTCGAAAACCATCGGGTGAAAAACCTCGACCCGGCCGATCCGCTCTGGGTCGGCACGAAAAAGCCGTCGCCCGATCATCCCACCGGTCTGACCCACCGAGACTCACTCAAAATGGATTGGTCGCACGGTCATAACCAGACCATCCACAACGGCATCAGCCGAATTGGATTCTACACCGGCGGCCATGCCGCCCGCTTCCGCGACGAAGATCTCGCTGACACCTGGGTGGCCCAGAGCAAGGCCTTCATCAGCGAGCAGAAGAATACGGGCAAGCCGTTCTTCCTCTTCTTCGCTGCCCACGAATGCCATGTGCCGCGAATCGCCCATGAACGGTTCCAGGGAAAATCAAAGCTTGGCCCCCGAGGTGACGCCATTCTTGAACTCGACTGGTGCGTCGGTGAACTGACCAAGACCCTCGCCGCCGAAGGGCTGACCAACAACACACTGATTGTATTTTGCAGCGACAACGGCCCGGTCCTCGACGACGGCTACCAGGATGACGCGGTCGAGAAGAACGGCAGCCACCGTGCCGCCGGGCCCTACTCAGGTGGCAAGTACAGTGTCTACGAGGGCGGCACCCGCACCCCGTTCATCACCAGCTGGCCGGGCACGATTGTTCCTGGCGTGTCTGACGAAATCGTCTGCACCATCGACCTGGCAACCAGCCTGGCCACCCTGGTTGGGCAGCCGATTCCCGCCGCCGCCTGTCTCGACAGCCTCGACGTCAGCGCCGCGTTGCTGGGCAAGCCCAACGCCCACGGTCGGGACTATCTGATTGAGCAGGACAACGGCAACAGCGGCAACTTTGGGTTTCGAGTTGGTACCTGGAAGCTGCTGCGGCACGATAAAAAACAGGCCCGCAATCTGAAAGTCGAGCAGCAACTGACCAACACCCCGGTGTCGCACTTTCAACTGTTTGATCTGGCCACCGACCCCGGTGAGCAGAACGACCTGACGGCCGACCGCCCAGAGTTGGCCAGTCAGCTCGCGAATCGGCTCACTGAACTGATCGCTGCTGGTCGCAGCCGACCGACTCACGTGCGGCCTGTTGATCCTGCAGATTGATCTGCTCTGCTGGCTCTCGATTTCCTGAGGGCGTCTGCCACCCTTGCCCAGCCGCGATCAGCGCGGCATGGCTCCTGCCAACCCAGCCTCGGTTCGCCGCAGCTGGCCAGTGACGGAGTGCCCGCCCCGCCACTGTGGAAATACGGTTGTCTGGTGCCATAATCGGGCGACTGGGGGCCGTTTTAGAAGCTCGCAGCGGTCATCAAGCAGAACCCATGGCACAGCTGACATCTCCCACTCGAGCATGCCCACCTCAACGGCCTGTTGCAGATGCCTGCGTGGTCAATGTGGCGGCCTATCTGTTCACCCCGCTCGACAGGCTTGCTGAACGACGTGAGGAATTGCGGACGCTCTGCAAGCGTGGCGGCCTCAAGGGCACGATTCTTCTGAGCCCGGAGGGCATCAACCTGTTCATTGCTGGCTCTCGGGAGGGCATTGAGCAGCTGCTTGCGCATCTTCGCAGCGATCCACTGATGGCGAACCTGGAGGTGAAAGAGAGCCTCAGTGACCACCAGCCGTTCCGGCGGCTTTTGGTCAAACTGAAAAAGGAAATCATCGCCTTCGGCGTCGCCGGCATCGCCCCAGGTTCCTCAACCTCGCCAAAAATTTCGGCAACGCAGCTCAAGGAGTGGCTGGACGAGGGTCGTCCGGTCACCCTGCTCGACACCCGGAACGACTACGAGATTCGGCTGGGGACGTTTCAAAACGCCATGCCGATCGGCGTGGATCACTTTCGTGACTTTCCCGCAGCCGTTCGCAGGCTGCCCGAGGCCCTGAAAGACCAGCCGATTGTCATGTTCTGCACGGGGGGCATCCGCTGCGAAAAGGCGGGGCCGTTCATGGAACAGGAAGGCTTCCGTGAGGTCTATCAACTCGATGGCGGCATTCTGAAATATTTTGAAACCTGTGGTGCGGCACACTATCAGGGTGACTGTTTCGTGTTTGATCAGCGGGTTGCGGTCAATCCGCAGCTTGAAGAGACGGCCGCGACGCAGTGCTTCGCCTGCCAGCATCCACTGACATCCGATGATCAGCAGTCGGCACACTATGTGTACGGCGAGTCATGCCCGTATTGCTGGACGCCACCGGCCACGGCGACGCCAGTTTCAATTGCCGAGCGTGAAGCAACGATAGCCGCGGTGACGCAGCCGCTTCCCGGAGCCGGCCCCTACACCAACGAGCGGCCACTCAACGTGCCGGCAGCCTATGACCGCTGGCAACTGGATGACTTTCTCTGCGGCATGCACCCGCAGGTGAGCCGCGAGGAGTGGCTGCAGGTCATCAGGCGGGGTCTGATTTGTGACCAGCAGGGGCCGCTGCCGGCAGACCAGATTGTTCGGGGCGGCCAGCGGCTGATTCGGCTTGAACCCCATACGGTCGAGCCGGAGATTGCGGCGACGATTCGGGTGCTTGCCTGGGAAGACGACTACGTTGTCTTCTCCAAGCCGGCTCCGCTGCCGCTGCATCCCTGTGGCCGGTTTCATCGGAACAGCATGACCCATATCCTCAGCCTGGCTTTTCCGGGCGAGCGACTTTCACCCGCCCACCGGCTCGACGCAAACACTACCGGTGTCGTGGTGTTTTCCCGCAGCCGTCAGGTAGCGCGGCTGCTGCAGCGGCAGTTTGAGCAGGGGACGGCAGAGAAGACCTACCTTTGTCGGGCGCAGGGGCATCCACACTGGGATGAACATGTTTCCCGGCGGCCGATCTCCTCGCAGCCGTCCGAACACGGTCGCCGCGTGATCGACGAACAATCGGGAGATGCTGCCGAAACTCACTTTCGCGTGCTGCAACGATTTGCGGATGGAGATTCCCTTATCGAAGCCGTACCACGGACCGGACGGACCAATCAAATTCGCCTCCATCTCTGGGATCTGGGCCACCCGATCGTCGGTGACCCGATTTATCAAGCAGGCAAGCAGTTCGGAACCCGGCAGACACTCACGCCCCAGGACCCGCCGATGTGCCTCCATGCATGGCGGCTGCAGTTCCAGTCACCGGGCAACGAAGGGCCGGTGACCTATCAGGCCGACTGTCCGCAGTGGGTACCGGTCGCGGCCGTTCCATACTGAGCCCGCAGCGAATTCGGCCCCTAGAGCATTTTCGTACCGATCATCCGCCGGAAAAAGCCGGCTGACCTGGTTGGCCGCGGGGCCGCCACCCGCTCAGCAGATCCGGGGCAGCTGCTCGCCGATCGGCAGGGGGATGACCCGGCTGCCGCCGATGGCGGTTCGCAGCACCACCCGGCCGGCGTGCTCGGCCGTCACCCGGCCGAGGACCACGGCCACCCGGCCCTGCTCGTGCTTGTGCATTGCAGCCAGTACTCGCTCGGCCGCCGCGGCCGGCACCACCGCCAGCAGCTTGCCTTCATTGGCTACCTGCAACGGATCAAGCCCGAGCAGTTCACAGGCATGGGCCACCGGCGGGGCCACCGGAATGGCCGCCTCGTCGATTTCGATGCCCTGGCCGGTAAGCGTTGCAAGTTCATTGAGGCTGGCCGCCACACCGCC
>CALAZQ010000115.1 GCA_937926325.1 uncultured Planctomycetaceae bacterium
GGCCACCTCGGCGGGCACCCGCTGGCCCAGACCCCACACCTTGACGCCCTGGCCGGCCGCGGCTCGGCTGGCTCCGGGAGCACGACCAGTGGCGGAACATCGTCCGCAGCTACCTCGCCTGCACCAGCTTTGTCGATGCTCAGATCGGTCGGCTGCTGACCGCCCTCGATGATGCGGGCCTTACCGACAACACCATCATCGTGGTCTGGGGCGACCACGGCTGGCATCTGGGCGAGAAGGCGATCACCGGCAAAAACAGTCTCTGGGATCGGGGCACCAAGGTGCCGCTCATCTTTGCCGGGCCGGGCGTCACCGTTGGCCAGCGATGCAACCAGCCAGCAGAACTGCTCGACCTCTATCCCACGCTCGTCGAGCTCGCCGGGCTGCCGGCACGTAAGGACCTGGAAGGGCTCAGCCTCGTCCCGCAGCTCAGTGAAGCCACCGCCACCCGCCTCCGGCCGGCAATCACGAGTCATAATCAGGGCAATCATGCTGTCCGCAGTGAACGCTGGCGATACATCCAGTACGCCGATGGCACGGAGGAACTCTATGACCTGCAGGCCGATCGTCAGGAGTGGAACAACCTGGCCACTGACCCGGCCGTCGCTGATGTGCTGGCCGCCCATCGCCGCTGGCTGCCGACGATTGATCGCCCCCCTGCCCCGGGCAGTGCCCACCGGGTGTTGACCTACGCCCCGGCCACCGACGAGGCGGTCTGGGAAGGCACGGTCGTCCGTCGAACCGATCCCATTCCAGAGTGAATTGTTTGGCCGGGGCTGCTGGCGCCAAAAACTGCCGGTGGCTGCTTACGCAGATGGCTAGCGGTCCGCCTCGATGGCAGCAACCAGCCGCCTCACCTGCTCCAGATCGATGTCAGCCGGCTGCTGCTCCAGCAACCACCGCGCGTCGGCCAGACTCTCGTCAAGCCGATTCAGCCGACGGGCGGTCAGCATCCGCAGCACGCGACTACGGGAGGACTCGGGATCGACCGTGAGCATCGCATCGAGATACCGCAGCATGGCCGGCGTGTCGTCTTCGCGGATGGCGATCGCCAGCAGGTTGTTGAGCATCCGCGACAGGATCGACCGGGCTGAAGAGACTTCGAGATGCCGTTCGGCCAGAATCTCTCCGCTGGTTTCGGCCAGTCGCCGGGCCAGCTCCTCACGGGAAAGCCGCCTGCCCCGCTCGAAGACATCGATCCACTCCGGTTGCCCATCAGCCCGATCGAACCGCACGATGAAATGGCCCGGAAAGCCGATGCCGTGCACCGTCAGCCCGAGCCGCTTGGCCAACTCCATGTAGACGACCGACAGGGTGATCGGGATGCCCTCGCGATCATCGAGCACCTCGTTGATGTAGCTATTGGACCGATTGTGATAGTCCCCCCGGCTGCCGTGAAAGCCACGCTCAGCGAAGAGCACGCGGTCGAGCATCTCGATGGTCTCGGCTTCAGTCGCAGTCGCCGCCAGCCGATCACCGATCGCCCCAGCCAGCCGGTCGAGTTCCGCGAGGGCGGCCTCGGCATCAACCTCCTGATTGTCCAACTGGGCGATGAGCACCGCCCCGCGAAACAGGTCGATCGGCTGCTCGGCCCCGGCTGTTACCGCTGCCAGCCGCTCGAGCACTTGGCCGTGATGGACGGCCGCAGCCAGTTCCCGCAGCTGGGCCGACCGCCGCGTGAGCCGCACCGCCTCAAGTTCGAGGGCGGTCAAGGCCGGTGGCCCGACCCTGGTCAGATCGCCAAGCAGTTCAGCCGGCGGCGGTCCCGTTCTCGGCAGATCGGTGATGGCAGCTTCGACCGCCGCCATCACCGCAGCCTCAGGACGTAGCCCGGCCACCTCACGGCCCCTGGCAAACCGGCGGAAACTCGCCTCGGTTCCGCGGAAGGCGGCCAGGCCCACCCGGCCCTCCCGAAAGCCACGATCGGCTGAAACAATCACCTGCTCGTCGTTGACAAAGCAGGTGATCGAATCCGCCTCGACGCGAACCCGCAGGTGGTTCCACTCGCCCGGCCGATAGGCCGGGGTCTCGATCTCCTCGAGCACCTTCCAGGTGTAGACGCTCGGACCGTTAAAGCGAGTCAGCCGGAGCCGACCGTTGCTGGGATAGAACCCATAGTGTTGATCGCCCCCATCAGCCGCGAAGGCAAGCCCGGCTGCCCCCGATTCATCCTCCAGCTTCACCTGAACGGCCAGTTCGTAGGGAAGGTCTGGTGCCTCACCAGCTGCCAGGCAGAGGCTTCTGCCCCCAAAACCGCTGCCCGTTCCAGCCACCGTCAGCCGGCCGGCCCGCTGCCGCCAGCGAGCCCCGCCGACCGTGGCCCATTCCGCCGGATCGAGGGCACCGATCGTCAGCCAGCGGTCCATCACCACCGGATTGGGACTGTCGATCAGCCCTCGTAGCCGATCGACCGCCACCGCGAAGCCGAGGTTGCGGGTCACCAATGACTTGAGTGTCAGGATGCCGTGAACCCGGCCGGCCCGGTCGAGCAGCGGGCCGCCGCTGTTGCCCGATTCAATCGGGATCGCCAGCTGGATCATCTCGACGCCGTCAATGTCCCGTTGGCCCGACACCCGACCGGTCACCACACTGCGTTCGAAGCCATGAGGATTGCCGACCGCCACCACCTCCTGACCATCGGCCAGGCTGTCTGGCTCGGCCAGCGGCAGCGGCGTGAGGCCAGCCGTCTCGATCCGGATGATCGCCAGATCGGCCGCCCGGTCGGAGGCATGTACCGTGGTCACATCGAACGACCGCCCGTCTGCCAGCTCGACTGAAATGGGCCGGGCCTCCCCGATCACGTGCAAATTGGTGGCAATCAGGCCGTCGGCGGCAATCACGAAGCCGGTGCCGAGCCCGGCGTCGCGTTCCCCCCGGCCGGTATGGCGAATGGTCACGACCGCCGGCCGGACGGACTCCACCAACTGCTCGACCGTCGGTGGCGTGCTGTCCTCTGCGGCAGCGGGCACCGCGGCAGCGATCGTGAGCCAGAGCCAGGCCGCCGCCTGTCGAGTCAATCTGCTGGTGGTGACCACGCCTGATCCTCCCGGCATGCTGCTACGTTCCAACGCCTTTCCCGCCCTTCCAGCATAGCCGACGCAGTGGGCGTCCGCCGGACGGTGGGCAGTGCCGCCGCTTGCAGCGGCCCGCCGCTACACTTCCGGCATGTACTGGATCGCCTGGAAGATGCTGATCGGCAACCGGGGCAAATACCTCGGCATCATCTTTGGTGTGGTCTTTGCCGCCCTGCTGATCGCCCAGCAGGCCTCGATTTTCTGCGGCCTGATGGCGTTGACCGTCAGCCAAATTCGCGATGTCGAGGGGCCGGCGATCTGGGTGATGGACGAGAATGTCCAGTTCGTCGATGACATCAAGCCGCTCAAAGACACCGAACTGTTTCGGGTGAAGGGCGTCCCCGGCGTGGACTGGGCGGTGCGGTTCTACAAAGGCATTGGCCGGGCTCGGCTGCAGGAGGGCTCGTACGAGCAGATGATCCTGTTGGGGCTCGATGATGCCACCCTGATCGGGGCTCCCCAGGATGTCTTCCTCGGCTCGATCGCCGACCTCCGGTCACCCGATGCCGTGATCATCGACGAGGCGGGCTATCGCCGGATCTGGCCCGACGAGCCGTTCCAACTGGGCCGGGTCTTCGAGATGAACGACCGCCGGGCCGTGGTTGTCGGCATCACCAAGGCGAGCCGCACCTTCCAGAGCTTTCCGATCCTCTACACCCGCTACAGCCAGGCCGTAAGGTTCGCCCCGCCGGAACGGAAGGTGCTCTCGTTCGTGCTGGCCAATCCCGAACCGGGCCTCTCGTCACAGGGAGTCTGCGACCGGATCACCACCCAGACCGGCCTGCAGGCCCTCACCCGCAGCCAGTTCATTTGGCAGACGATCTGGTACTACCTGCAGAAGACCGGCATCCCGATCAACTTTGGCATCACCGTGCTGCTCGGCTTCATCGTCGGCACCGCCATCGCCGGCCAGACCTTTTACCTGTTCACCGTGGAAAACATCCGGCAGTTCGGGGCGCTGAAGGCGATGGGGACAGGCAACAGCACGATTCTGCTGATGGTGCTGTCTCAGGCGGCCAACGTCGGGCTGATCGGCTATGGCGTCGGCGTCGGTCTGGCGGCAGCCTTCGGCTGGTGGACACAGACGACGACGCGGCTGGCGTTCTTCATGCCGTGGCAGGTACTTGGCCTGACCGCTGCCGCCGTCTTCGTGATTGTGCTGGTGGCCAGCGTGCTGTCGGTCCGCAAGGTGCTGGTGCTCGACCCGGCCATCGTCTTCCGGGGCTAGCCAGCCGATGCCCGCGTCTGCCCCTCCCAACACGACTGCAGCGATCACCCTGCGAGGAGTCACCAAGGAGTTCGGCCGGGGTGAGTCCCGAACGCGGGCATTGCGGGGGGTCGACCTCGACATTCCCTACGGTGAACTGCTGATGCTCGTCGGCCCCAGCGGCTGCGGCAAGACGACGCTCGTCTCGATCATGGCCGGCACCCTCGAGCCGACGGCCGGCACCGTTCGGAGCCTCGGCCACGACCTGACGGCCATGACCAACGGCCGCAAGGTGCGGTTCCGCCGCGACCATGTCGGCTTCATCTTTCAGGCAACCAACCTGCTGCCGGCGTTGTCCGCCGTGGAGAACGCTGCCGTGCCGCTGCTGATTGCCGGCTGGCAGCGCCGGCGGGCATTGCTTACGGCGGCGGCCATGCTCGACCGGCTCGGCCTCGGCGATCGGCTGACCAGCCTGCCGAGTGAACTCTCGGGCGGGCAGCAGCAGCGGGTGACGATTGCCCGCGCCTTGGTTCACGAGCCGCGGCTGCTGGTCTGCGATGAGCCGACCAGCGCCCTCGATGCCGAAAACGGGCGGATCACCATGGAACTGATCCGCGAGGTCGCCGTTCAGCCCGACCGGGCGGTGGTGGTTGTGACCCACGACCCGCGGGCCTACCCCTTCGCCGATCGCATCGCCACCATGGAAGATGGCCGGATCGAGTCGGTGACGACGGCGGTTGATCAGGCCTGAGGCAGCCCCGGTAGACTGCAGGACAATGAACCTGATGCTGCCCAGTTCAACGAACGCCCCCACCACTCGGCTGACCCGTCACCGCAGCCTGAGCGACTGGCTGGTGCAACTGGCGTTGCCGCTGGCGGCGCTGATGCTGCTCGGCTTTGCCGGCTGGTATGTCTGGACCAGCCGCATGGTGGCTGACAACCCGCCGCCCCCGATCGCTCCGGCCCAGAGCCCGTTTGCCGCCACCCTTGCCGCCGCGGGCATCGTCGAGGCCCAGACAGAGAACATCGCCGTCG
>CALAZQ010000116.1 GCA_937926325.1 uncultured Planctomycetaceae bacterium
CAGCCTTCGGTTCAGCCTTCGGTTCAGCCTTCGGTTCAGCCTTCGGTTCAGCCTTCGGTTCAGCCTTGGGTTCAGCCTTGGGTTCAGCCTTGGGTTCAGCCTTGGGTTCAGCCTTCGGTTCGGCCTTCATCTCAGGCTTACTTTCAGCCTTGGATTCTGGTTTCGCTTCCTCCCCGGTCGGCTGCTCACCGACCAGCGTCTGCTTGGCCTTCACGAACATATCTTCAAGCTGCTTGGTCGCCGCCTCAATTTTCGGTGCGAATTGCTTGAAATCAAGCTTTTTGACTTCTTCCTCAGCAGCGTGGAGCGTTTCGTCAATGGCGTCATAGGCATCATAGATTTCATCAGCCGCAGCCTTCGCAGCCGCCTTGGCCTTCTCACCAAGCTTTGCGGCTGCGATCTTCTCCTGCAGATCTTCAATCAGGTGCCCGACCGAATGCACGAGGTCGTCGGCCTTTTCCGTGTTCCCGCCCGTAAGGGCTTTTTCGACCTTCACACCAACCTCTTTGAGGCCGGCAATTGCTTCCTCAATCGTTTTCGGCAGTTCAAGTTCGTGATCGTGATCGTGGTCGTGATCTGCCTCGTCGGCAACCACCGGCTTCTCCATGGTGACGGCTGGTGGGACAGGCCGGGCCGCCTGCGGTGGGGGCGTCGGCTTTTCACCGCTACAGCCGCTCAGGCCCGCCGTGCCGGTCAGGATCATTGCCGTCAGGGCGAGTGGGGTACACGATTGGACGGGCAGCAGAAATTTCTGAACGGTCATAGGGCAAACTCCGGGAGCGTGAACGGCCCATCTGATCACAGACGAGGCCAGGCGAAAGGGTCGGTGAGGCAACATGCCCGGACGGGTGATGGTCGCGGGTGATATGCCTTGGTGATGTCTTGGAAGGATACCCCTTACGCCCGACTCTGGCCAATCCGGCGTTTCAGGCTGGGGCGGACGTCGGCCACCAGGCAGAGCAGGCTGTGGTCGGTCAACTCGAGTGGGTGCGTTACATCAACCAGCCGTCCAGGGCCACTCGCGATGTCGTGCGGTGGGGGTGCCGCGGTATCGATGAACGTCCGCCACGCCAGGCTCCGCAGCGGCTTCGGGACTGGAAACTGGAAGGTTCGCGGCTCCGAGCCGGCATGGCTGAACAACAGCACATGGCGAGGCTCACCCTTGATTCCTCCCGCCGACAGGTCGTCTTCATTGAGCAGCCGTTGCCGATCGGGGGCGCTGAAAAAACAGACCAGGCTGGCATCAGCAGCGTACCAGTCAACATGGTTCCCCTCCGGGGAAAACCATTCGACATCGGGCAGGACACCATCGGCACTACTGCCCCCACGCAGAAAGCTCCGCCGCCGCAGCGTGGGGTTGTCAAGCCGAAACCGAACCAACTCACGAACGAACCGCACCAGTTCGGCATGCTGTTCGACCAGTGACCAGTCGAACCATGAAATGGCGTTGTCCTGACAATAGGCGTTGTTGTTGCCCCGCTGCGTCCGTCGGCACTCATCCCCCGACAGCAGCATCGGCACCCCCTGGCTCAGCAGCAGTGTCGCCAGCAGGTTGCGGATCTGCCTCGACCGGAAGCGGTTGATGGCCGCCTGGCGGGTCGGCCCCTCGACGCCGTAGTTGTCCGAAAAGTTATTGTTGTCGCCGTCGCGGTTGCCCTCACCATTGGCCTCGTTGTGCTTCTCCCGATAGCTGACGAGGTCATTCATCGTGAAGCCGTCGTGGGACGTGATGAAGTTGATGCTGTGGTAGGGCTGCCGGCCGTTGTCACCGTAGAGGTCACTCGAACCGGCCAGCCGGGTGGCGAGATGCCCGGTCTGGGCATAGTCACCCCGCCAATAACGCCGAACATCATCGCGGTAGCGGCCGTTCCATTCAGCCCAGCGGAGGCTGGCGAATGAGCCGACCTGGTAGGCCCCGGCAGCATCCCAGGCCTCAGCGATGATCTTCGTGTCGGCCAGCATCGGGTCTTCGGTGATCACCTCGACGATCGGTGGATTGGCGACAATGTCACCGTTACGATCACGGGAAAGAATGCTGGCCAGGTCGAACCGAAACCCATCGATGTGATAGT
>CALAZQ010000117.1 GCA_937926325.1 uncultured Planctomycetaceae bacterium
ACGGCCCCCCTGCGGCTCCTCACCCGGCACCGCAAAGGCCACGCCGTCGCCGCGGTTGACCCGGCCGGTCAGCGCGATGGTGACCTGCTGCCTCGAGACAGCGACCACCCGGCCCAGCGGTACACCCCGCTTGGCGCTGCTTGTCGCCGGCACCAGCATCTTGTGGTCACAGCCCTGCAGCCAGCCAGGCGAAAACCCACGGGAGAACGTGAGCTCCATCTCTTCGATCTGCCGCGGCGTGAAGACCACCGGCTCGCCGGCCACCGCCGTGTCGATCGCCTCACGATACCGCCGGGTAATGGCAGCGACATACTCCGGAGCCTTCAGCCGGCCTTCGATTTTCAGCGACACGACGCCGGCGGCCATCAGGTCAGGCACCAGGGCAAAGCCCGCCAGGTCCTGCGGCGAAAGCAGATACTTCTGGTTCCCCAGATCGACTTCGGCACCGTCGCAGAGCAGTTCATAGGGCAAGCGACAGGCCTGGGCACACTGGCCGCGGTTGGCCGATCGGCCGCCGAGCGACTCACTGGTCAGGCACTGCCCGGAGTAGGCCACGCAGAGCGCCCCATGCACAAACACCTCCAGCGGCATGCTGGTCGCCGTGGCGATCGACCGAATCTCTTCCACCGACAATTCCCGGGCCAGCACGACCCGCTCCATCCCGAGTGACTCCGCCAGCCGAATCGTCTCGGCACTGGTGAGGGTCATCTGAGTCGAGGCGTGCAGTGGCAGCTCGGGGCAGATGGCCCGGGCCAGCCGGGCCGCGCCGACATCCTGTACCAGCACGGCATCGACTCCGGCCGCTGCGACTGCCGCCACCGTCTTGGCAAACTCTTCAAGCTCATCGGTGAAGACCAGCGTGTTGAGCGTGACATAGCCCCGCAGCCCATGCCGGTGCAGCAGCTGCATCACCGCCGGCAGACTGTCGAGCGTGAAGTTCGTTGCCCGGTCCCGGGCATTGAAGCCGGTCTCCAGCCCGAAATAGACGGCATCAGCCCCATTGGCAATCGCCGCCATCAGGCAGTCGTGGTCACCGGCCGGAGCAAGCAGTTCGGGGCGTGGAGGCATGGCACAAGTATAGATCGCGATCGTGTCTCCCTTGCGTCGGTTTAATAGTCGCCACGAGCGGTGTAACTACGGCTCGAGCAGCAGTGTCCGCGTTCAGAAACGCGGGAAAACCAGCGGAAGAACGCCCGCCGTTCCCCCAACCGGCCGGCCGCTCCGATTGCTTCGGGCAGTCAATGTCGCCAGCGGTTGCCACGCGAGTGGCACCGCCGGCCGTCAGGATGCTCACCGCACCTCCAGATTCGTGCGGCTGGTGAGGGACCCCGTTGGTGTCAACGGTTCGTGTCACGCCTGCAGCTGGAGAAGTGCCATGCGGTCCGCCTTTCACTCGTCGCGTCGGCCCCGTCGGATTCGCCCTGCCACCCGCCACCGCCGCCCTGGGTAGAGGCTTGAGCGGCTGGAACCTCGTCAGCTGCTGACAGCTGACGCCATCACCCTAGAGCCGGTGGAGGCTCAGCTCTTCGCCAACGAGATTCTCGGGCCACCAGAAGCAGCCATGGCCGTGGCAGTGCTCGACGATGATCCGGTCACCGGGGGCTCGTTCCTTGCCGTCTGGCAGAGCGACGGTGAGGATGGTGACGGCTTCGGTGTCTTTGCACAGGCCTTTGACCGCGAAGGGGCCGCCATTCCCGGGCTGGAGCCAGTTCAGGTCAATCAGCCTCTCGACCTGTCGCCAACGGCACCCGCGGTCGGCAACCAGTTCGCGGCCACTGTTGCCAGCGACGGTGACGGCCGCTTTGTCATCGCCTGGCAGAGCATCAACCAGGAACGCAACCAAGAGG
>CALAZQ010000118.1 GCA_937926325.1 uncultured Planctomycetaceae bacterium
CCGGCAGACCGCCTACCGCCTCTTCTGGCTCCTCTGGGTTGACCGCTGCGGCTGAACGCTCGGCGACGCGTTGAACAGGGCCTCCTTGCCCAGCCGGATATGTCGCCGAATCCGAGCGTCGGCCTGCTCTGGTGACAGCTGGCAGAGGTCGTCAAGCAGCTTGGTGTGAGGGTCGTAGGTGCTTGCTGCCACTGGGCTCATCAGGGCCGTCTGATGAAACATCGTCAGGGTGGCGACCCGCTCAAACCCGCCGATCAGGGCATCGACCCTCGTCAACCGCAGCAGTTCCTGATGAAAGGCGAAGTCTTCCCGATACAGCGAATCGCCCGCAGCGGCGGCCCGATCGGCGGCCTCAGCCAACGGCCGCAGCTGCCGCCGCTGCTGCTTCAGCTGGTTGCCGGCAATCAGCCGGACGGCCTGGCATTCAATCGCTTCCCGCAGCAGCAGCTGCCCGCGGACATCCTCGCGGCTCGGGATCGCGACAAAGGTGCCCAGCCGGCGGCGGGTCGTCAAAAAGCCCTCATGCGTCAGCCGTTGCACGGCGTCGGCCACCGGGATGAGGCTGACCGACAACTCGGCGGCAATTTGCCTGCGGTCGAGCAGGTCGCCGGGCCGCAGATCCTGGGTCAAAAGCTTGTCCAGAATGTGGTCATAAGCCTGTTCGGCAAAGGTGATGCTCATGTGGATCCTTTGAAAAACGAAGAATGCTCGGTCCTGTTTACGACGAGGCCCATTCACCGCCAGCGCGGTCACCGCGGGCAAAGTGGTCAGCCGCTTTGGCACCAAAGCTGGCCGCCGCCTGCTCGAGCCGAGCGATCAGCTCGGGCATGTCGAGGCCGGTTGCCGCCCGAGCAGTGCCGATCAGCGTGTCGCACTCGTTGGCATCCATGAAGGCGGTGGCCTCGAACAGGCCCGCCTCGTCTTCCGGAGGAATGGCAAGGAAGCCATGCTGGTCGGCGTGCACGAGCTGGCCGGGGGCAATCGCCTGGCCGCAGATCTCGACAGGGCAGCCCCAGCGGACCGGGTGGCCGTGGGCATGGCCCGGCGCGAGCTGGCGGGAGAGCGTCTTGAAGCCGGCCGCCCGCATCTCGGCGACGTCACGGACCGCGCCGTCGACGATGGCCCCGACGCAGCCGAGGGCCCGGAGGATCGTGCCGTTGACCTCACCGACGCAGGCGCCGTGGGCATGCGGCTGGTCGAGGTCTTGCAGCAACAGAATCTTCGGGCCCGGCTGCTCACTGACATATCGCCAGAACTGGGGCCAGGCCTGCGGGTTCTGCCGCGGATGGTCGGGGTTGCTCGGCTCGACGACCAGGGTGACGGCATAGCCGACCATCGGACCTTTTTCAGGCATCTGGTCAGTCAGCGGCACCAGGTTCACACCCTCCCGCGAGGCGTCGCGGCTGGTGATCTGCTCCCAGCCGTTGTAGACCGCGGGGGTGTTGAACCGCTGTAGCTTCAGCAGGGTGCCGGGGTCGAGGCGGGGAATGGGCGGGGAGGGGGAGGTCATACGAATGCTCCGGGGGCGGGAAAGGGTTGAGTGGCGAACGAAGTCATACCGCGCGGGTCTCCGGCACGGATACGTTGTCGGATGCGGTCG
>CALAZQ010000119.1 GCA_937926325.1 uncultured Planctomycetaceae bacterium
GGCACGGTCTTCTGCCTGCTCGACTACAACCCCCGCATCAAGGCGATCAACGGCCGGCTGTTCCCCTTCGGCTTCTTGAAGCTGCTCTGGAACAAGCGCGAGATCAAACGGATGCGGGCGATCAGCACCAATGTCGTTCCTGAGTACCAGGCCTGGGGAGTCGGCCTAGTGCTGCATGCAGCACTCGTGCCCCGGCTGTACGACTGGGGCATGCAGGAGGTGGAGTTTTCCTGGGTGCTGGAAAGCAACCATCTCTCGAAGCGGACCCTGGAACGGGGCGGGGCGCTGGTGACCAAGAAGTACCGAATCTACCAGGACGACCCGCCACCGCCGCCGACCGGCTCAGCGTGAGGTCTGCTGGCTGCGGGTCACGGTGCCCGTCGTCGTGCTGCCGGTGGTGCGGCCGCCCTGCCGAACGATCACGCCGCCACCGGCCCCGCTGACACCACCAAAGGTCATGGTCGGCCCCGATCGCCGCGAAGAACGGGAATAGCGGCCGTAGTAGGGCCAGACGCGGCGGCCCCGCCGCTGGGCCTGTTCCCACCGCATCGAGCCGTAGTTGACGCCACCCAGGTTGAAGGTGCGATAGGGATTTCGCGGGCTCACCGCCTTGGCGGTTGTCGGCACCGCCAGCAGCAGGCCAGCGGCCATCGTCAGAAAAAACATCGTTCGGGTCATCGGTCATCCCCCGTCATTCGAGTCATCTCGGTCCAAACGAACCACCGTTACTCCATGTAGCCTCTCCCGGTTCATACGCAGAATCAACCGGGTCGTTCGGTTTTTTCACCACGAAGGCACGAAGGACGCGAAGACAGGGCGGCTCAGGTACGGCTCGCTTCGTGCCCTTCGTGCCTTCGTGGTGAATCCTTCCACGTTGCGGAAGTCAGCACCGATAGAGTCACTTACTCGCGGCCGGCCCGTTTGGGACGATAACCGACCGTCTTTCGGCCCCGGGACACTTTGGCCCGACGGTTGCCGCGACCGGCTCGCCCGCTGCGGATGTGGTCGCCGGAGGTCTGCTCGGTGAATGCCCGGGTCGCTTCGCGTCGTTTGCGGTGAAGGGCCTCGCGGGGCGGCCGCTCCGGAATCAGGCAGTCGCAGCCCGAGCCGATCAGGTCCTGCCGCCCGGCCTGCTCGAGGGCCCGGCGGACCTCGAAATAATTCTCGGGTTGAAAGAATTGCAGCAAGGCCCGTTGCATGCGGCGATCCCGCAGCCCCTTGGTGATTGTCACCGGCTTGCCCGTCATCGGGTCGCGACCGGTATGGTACATGCAGGCGGCGATGTCGAAGGGGCTGGGAATAAAGTCCTGCACCTGATCGGGCCGATAGCCGTTCCGCTTGAGGAAGACCGCCAGGTCGATCATCTCCGCCAGGCCGCTGCCGGGATGACTGGCGATGAAGTAGGGCACGGTGTACTGCCGCTTTCCGACGCGGCGGCTCGCTGCCTTAAAGGCCCTGTCAAACTCCAGGTAGTCATTGGCCGGCGGCTTCTTCATCAGGTCAAGCACGCCGGGGTCGGTGTGCTCCGGGGCCACCTTGAGGTGGCCACCGACATGGTGCTCGGCCAGTTCCGCCAAATACTCAGGGTCGCGGCGGGCCAGATCCATTCGGACGCCGCTGGCAACCAGCACCCGCTTCACCCCGGGAACCTCGCGGGTCTCTCGCATCACCTGCTTGAGCGGCCCGTGGTCGGTGCCCAGCAGTTTGCAGACGGTGGGATGCACGCAGGAGAGCCGGCGACACTTCGCTTCGACTTCCGGCCGGCTGCACCGCATCTGATACATGTTCGCTGTCGGCCCGCCGATATCAGACACGGTGCCCTTGAAGTCGGGCTGGGCGGCGAGCTGGCGGACTTCGGCGACGATCGACTCGCGGGACCGGCTCTGGATGATCCGGCCCTCGTGGGCCGTGATCGAACAGAAGGTGCAGCCGCCGAAACAGCCCCGCATGATCTGCACGCTGTCACGAACCACCTCGAAGGCTGGAATCCGGGCCGTGCCATACCGTGGGTGCGGCCGCCGGGTGAAGGGCAGGGCATAGACCCGGTCCATCTCCGACTCCTCCAGCGGCAATGCCGGTGGATTGACCACCACCGCTTCGCGGCCGTGTCGCTGCACCAGCCGCTTGGCGTTGTGCGGATTGGTTTCGAGGTGAGCGATGCGGGTCAACTCGCAGAAGGCGAGTGGGTCGGTCTTTACCGCTTCGAAACCGGGCAACTCGCGGGTCTGATCATCGACCGGTACCGGCTCACTCGCCCCCAGCCGATAGGCGACACCGCGAAGGTCACGCAGTTCTCGGACCGTCTTGCCGGCGGCCAGCCCACGGGCGATCTCCAGAATCGTCCGCTCGCCCATGCCGAAGGCGACCAGGTCGGCTTTGGCGTCGAGCAGGATCGACCGCCGCACGGTGTCGCTCCAGTAGTCATAGTGGGCGATCCGCCGCAGGCTCGCTTCAACACCACCGGCCACGATCGGGGTGCCGGGAAAGGCCTCACGGGCCCGCTGGCAGTAGGCCAGCGTGGCCCGGTCGGGCCGCCGCCCCATCTGGCCGTCAGGCGAATAGGCGTCGTCGTTGCGGACCTTCCGGTTGGCGGTGTAGTGGTTGATCATCGAGTCCATGTTGCCGGCCGAGACCGCGAAAAAGAGCCGCGGCCGACCAAACTGCCGCCAGGCGTCGCAGCTCCGCCAGTCGGGCTGAGCCAGCACGGCCACCCGGAACCCCGCCGACTCCAGCAGCCGGGCCAGCAGGCCGTTGGCAAAGCTGGGATGGTCGACATAGGCGTCGCCCGTCACGAAGACCACATCGACCGCATCCCAGCCGCGGGCAGTGAGCTCGTCGGGGTGCATCGGCAGCGGGGGGCTGACGGGGGCGGGCGTGTTGAGAATTGGCAGTTGCATGGGGACATGCCCGGGGGCAAAAAGACGGCAGAATGAAGTGTAGCCCGCTCAAACTGGTCGGGAGAGAACCCGCCAGGGGTGATATAGTTGAGTATGCCGGCGGATTCGCCGGCCGGTCTGTTTCCTCCTCTCGGCTCTTGCGTCAACGCCATGCTTCAGTGTCGGTTTCACTGCGGATGTCGCCGGCTTGGTGCCGTTGGGGCGATGGGGCTGGCGCTGTCGTTTGCCGGGATACTGCGGGCCACCGCGGCTGATCCCGACGCCGCCATCGCCGCCACGATTGGGCATCTTGGTGCCGAAGAGTTTGCTGCCCGCGAGGCGGCCTCGCAGCAGCTGGCTGCTCTGGGGGCGGCGGCGATCGATCCGCTGGTGGCGGCGGCGGCGGCCGCTGACCCTGAACGGGCCCTGCGGGCGATCGACATTCTGCGGCAGTTCCTCACCCGCGATGATGCCGAACTTGCCGCCGCTGCCGAGGCGGGCCTGGAACAGCTTGCCGGCAGCGATGATCTGGCCATCGCCCAACGGGCCGAGGTGGCCCTCGACTTTCACGATGCTACGCAGGCGGTCTCGGCCCGCGAGACGCTTGAGCAACTCGGGGCAACCTTTGACGAGGCGGGCCCCTTTGGCCTGCGGGTCGAGATTGACGAAAAGTGGCAGGGGGACAGCCGGGCCCTGCGGCTGCTGACCCGGCTGCGACAGCTCACCTATGTCAGCTTTCACGGCGTGCGGCTGGACGAGAAGGACGCCACCACTCTCAGCCGGCTGCGGCGGGTTGAACGGATCGACCTGTTTGGGACCGGCTTCTCAGATGAAACTGTCGCCGACCTTGCAAAGCGGCTGCCGGGGGCTGAGATCGATGTTCGCAAGGGGGGCAAGCTGGGGATTGCCGGTGCCCCGCTGATGGGGCAGTGCCTGATCAGCGGCGTGCAGGCCGGCTCGGCTGCCGACAAGGCAGGCCTTCGCCCCCAGGACATCATCGTAGAAATCGATGGCCAGCCGGTGCCCGACTTCAACGTCTGCACTGAGCTGATCGGCCAACATGGGCCTGGTGAGAAGGTTGAGCTGTTGGTTGAGCGTCGTCAGCCTGACGGCGCGGCCGCTCGGTTCAGCCAAACGGTGGAACTGGGCGGCTGGTAGAACGCCGGCTTGGTTGCGACGCCGCTCCACCGACCTGTTCGATCGCCTTGGGTGAAAGGATTCTTGATGGCAGCTGATCCCCATTCTTCATCGGGCAATTCGGCACCGGTCGACCGCGAACTGGTCGATGTCCGCTGGCACATGGCCTCCGTGAGCCGTACTGACCGGGAGGCCATCGCCGGCCACCGCGGCTGTGTGGTCTGGTTCACCGGCCTGTCGGGCTGCGGGAAAAGCACCCTGGCAAACGCGGTCGATAGCCTGCTGCATGCTCGGGGCCACCGCAGCTTTGTACTCGACGGCGACAACGTCCGGCATGGACTGACCGCCTCGCCGGCCCTGCTCGAGCCCCGGCATGGCGTCGCCTTTGCCGAGCGGTTTGGGCTGGGGTTTGGGCCGGAGGATCGCACCGAGAACATCCGCCGCATCGGCGCGGTTGCGGAACTTTTCGTGCAGGCTGGCATCATCACGCTGACCGCATTTATCAGCCCGTACCGTCGCGACCGCGAGGCGGTTCGGGCGATGCTGCCACCGGGCGATTTCATCGAAGTCTTCGTCAAGGCCCCGCTCGCCGTCTGCGAGGGCAGGGACCCCAAGGGTCTCTACAAGAAGGCCCGGGCCGGCGAGATCAAAGGCTTTACCGGCATCGACGACCCCTACGAAGAGCCGACGGCAGCCGAGCTGGTGATCGATTCGACTGCCGGCACCCCGCCCGAGCTTGCTGAGCAGGTAATCTCCTGGCTGGAGCAGGAGGGCATCATTCCGGCAAAGGCCGGCTGACGCCGAGAGCCTCCCGCTACGGCGTCGGCCCAATCAGTTCCACCAGGTTGCCGTCGGGATCTTTCACGCAGGTCAGCGACATGCCCGGGGCCAGGTTCTGCGGCAGGGTGACCGGCGACTTGGCCAGCGGCTTCACGCCGATTTTTTCCAGCCGGGCCAGGGCTGCCGCAGTGTCGGTCACCATGATGGTCAGATAGCGGAAGCCGGTGTGGGAGTGGATAAAGGTGTTGTCGCCCGTCCGAGGATCCGTGCCGGCGACCTGCATCAGTTTGAGCTTGGTCGCAGTGGGCCCCTCACCGAGGACGAGGACGCGGACACTCAGCGGCTTGTTGTCGGTCAGGCCGGCAGACCCGGCGAGGTCGGCCGAGACGTCGAACCCGTCGAGTTCTTGAAAGCCGACCCCCTCGGTGTAGAAGCGGACCGAGGCCTCAAGGTCGCTGACGACGGTGCCGAGGTCGATGGTGGTGCGGGTGAAGGCAGCCGGCTCGGCAGCGGTGGCGAAGCTGGTGGCTGCGACAATGGCGAGGACGGCGAGAGGGCGAAACATCGGCGGGCTCCTTGGTGAATGCTGTGGGGGTCTGCAAGTGTAAATCAGCGGCCGGGCCGTGTCTTGCTGCAGTGAGCTGTCGGCGTTTTCTGTGCGGCCATTCGCCAT
>CALAZQ010000120.1 GCA_937926325.1 uncultured Planctomycetaceae bacterium
CGTCTTCGCAGGCGGGTTCGAGGCCTTTGAACTGGAAGGCGAACCAGGCAGGTTCGCCCGGCGGAAGCCGGGGGACGGGAATCCACCGCTCGCCCGTGCCTTCAAAGAGCACCCGCTGCTGGAGGCCGGACAGTTCGTTCAGCGGGACGTCACCCGGCAAACCGGTCGCCGCACAAAGGGCTTCAAGCATTGCCCGGCTGAGCGGCTGGGCCAGGTCGGGCCAGAGGTCGAGGGCACCCTCAAACAGCGACAGCGACGCATCCCGCACGAGGGCCTGATGCTCCACGCCGGTCCGGGTGCCGAGGCCGTCGCAGACCTCGCACCAGCCCAGTGGACTGTTGAAAGAAAACTCCCGCGGCTCAAGCGGCCGAAAGCCCTGGCCGCACTGCGGGCAGGCCAGGAACCGGCTGTGGACCTCGACCGGCCAGTCGGCCTCGGCCAGCGGATTGCCGTGGCCGTCATCGACCGCCCGGGCCACCAGCATGGTGCCGCCGCCGGCCTCAAAGGCGGCCTCGACACTCTGGGCAATCCGGCTGCGTTCGCTCGGCTTCGCCGTAATCCGGTCGATCACGATCTCCAGCCGGTTCTTGCGTTTGCGATCAAGCGGCGGGTTTTCATCGATCCGATGCGTGGTGCCGTCAATCCGCAGCCGGACAAAGCCGGCCGCCTTGAGCCCCGCCAGAAAACTCTCCGGGGTCTGGCCCACCTTGAGTTCGACCGGGGCAAGCAACAGCAGCCGGCTGCCTTCGGGCACACTCAAGATGCGGTCAACCGACTCATCGACCGTCTGCACGCCCAGCGGCACGCTGCAGTCGGGGCAGTGCATCACGCCCAGCCGGGCGGCCAGCACCCGGAAGAAGTCGTACATCTCGGTCAGCGTGCCGACCGTCGATCGTGGGGTGCTGCCGGTTGACCGCTGTTCGATCGCCACCGCCGGGGCCAGGCCCTCAATGCGTTCAAAGACCGGCTTGGGCACCTGCCCGACAAACTGCCGGGCATAGGGGGACAGGCTTTCGACATACCGCCGCTGGCCCTCGGCATAGAGCGTGTCGAAGGCGAGCGAGGTTTTGCCGGAGCCGCTCGGACCGCAGCAGACGGTCACCGCCCCCCGGGGCAGATCGGCATCAACCTTCTTCAGGTTGTGCTGGGCCGCCCCCCGCACCATGATCGCCGGCGGGCCGGGATCGCGAGACTGCTTTTCGATGGCCGCCAGCGACTTCTTCACCGCCCGAGCCACCGCCGCCGGGGTGACGGCGGCCGACTTGCGGACGGCCCGCCGCTTCGTCTTACCCGCGGCGGCCAGTTCCTTTGCTGCCGCCAGCACCGGCTTGAGAGCCTTGCCGGTTTCCGAAACCTTGCTCTTGGCAATCTGCTCGGGCGTGCCCGCCGCCACAATCTGGCCACCGCCGCCGCCCCCCTCCGGCCCGAGGTCGATCACATGGTCGGCCCGCTTGACCACGTCGAGGTTGTGCTCGACCACCAGCACCGTGTTGCCCGCCTCGACCAGCCGCTCGAGCACCTCGATCAACTGCCGCACGTCGTGCATGTGCAGGCCGGTGGTCGGCTCATCAAGAATGTAGAGCGTGCTGCCGGTCGATCGCTTGGCCAGCTCGCGGGAGAGTTTGACCCGCTGGGCCTCGCCGCCGGAGAGGGTGGGGGAGGGCTGGCCGAGATGGAGATAGTCGAGGCCGACGTCGCAGAGGGTCTGCAGCTTGCGGGCGATGTCGGGGGCGTCGGCGAAGAGCTCGAGGGCCTCGCCCACCTCCATGCCGAGAATGTCGGCGACGTTTTTGCCCTTCCAGCGGACCTCGAGGGTGTCTTTGGCAAACCGGCTGCCACCGCAGACCTCACAGGCCACCCAGACATCGGCGAGAAAGTCCATGTCGAGCCGGGTCGAGCCGTGGCCCTCGCAGGCTCCGCAGCGGCCGCCGGCGACATTGAAGGAAAACCGGCCCGCCTTCCAGCCCCGGCGGCGGGCGTCGGGCAGCATGGTGAACAGCTTGCGGATGTCGTCCCAGACCTTCACATAGGTCGCCGGGTTGCTGCGGGGCGTGCGGCCGATCGGTGACTGGTCGATGACGATCACCTTGTCGAGCTGCTCGCCGCCGACAATTGCATCGAACTCACCCGGCACGGCCGCCTCGCTGCCGAGCAGGTTCCGCAGGGCCGGCTCGAGCACATCGCTGACCAGCGAGCTTTTGCCGCTGCCCGAAATGCCGGTGACGCAGACGAACAGCCCCAGCGGAATCTCGACGTCGATGTTCTTGAGGTTGTTGTGCCGTACGCCTTCGAGGATCAACGAACGGCCATCGGGCTTGCGGCGGTTGTCGGGCAGCAGGATCGCGTCGCGGCCCGACAGGAACGCCCCGGTGATGCTGCGGCTGTTTTTGGCGACGTCGGCCGGTGAGCCGGCGGCCACCACCTCGCCCCCCCGTTTGCCCGGCCCGGGGCCAAAGTCAACGACCCAGTCGGCGGCCCGGATGGTCTCTTCGTCGTGCTCGACCACCACGACGGTGTTGCCCTTGTCGCGAAGGGTCTCCAGCGCCCCCAGCAGCTTGACGTTGTCGCGGGGGTGCAGGCCGATCGACGGCTCGTCGAGCACGTAGAGCACGCCGGAGAGCCCCGAGCCAATCTGGGCGGCCAGGCGAATCCGCTGGCTTTCACCGCCGGAGAGGGTGGGGGCCTTGCGGTCGAGGGCGAGGTAGCCAAGGCCGACCTGATCGAGAAAGGCCAGCCGGCTGCGGATCTCTTTGAGGAGTTCCGCGGCGATCAGGCTCTGCGTGTCGTCGAGGACAAGGTCTGAGATGAACTCGCGGGCCTCGCTGATGGGAAGGGCGCAGAGCTGGTTAAGGGAGAGCTCCCAGGGTGGGGCCGACTTTTTGCTGCGACGGGCAGTCTCACCCGGTGCAGCTGGCTGGGCGACCCGGCTGGTGATGCGGACCGCCCGGGCCTGCGGCGAGAGCCGGGCCCCGTCACAGACATGGCAGTGGCTGACGCTCATGTACTTTTCGAGCATCCGCCGGATGATGCCACTTTTGGCATTCCGCCAGCGGTTGGTCAGCATCGCCAGCACACCTTCGAACTTGGTCTTGGCCCCCCGCTCGGCCCGGCCCCGCCGCCAGGAGACGTTGATCGTTTCCAGGCCGGTGCCGTAGAGCCAGATTTTTTTCTGGGCGGGCGTCAGCTTCTGCCAGGGCGTGTCGAGCATCGTGCCGGGGGCGTACTTTTTCTTGGCCTCGGCATGGACGGCCACGGCATTGAACAGCCGCCGGGTCCACCGCGGCAGGTCGCGGAAGCGGCCAAGGACGGCGAAGGCTCCCTTCTTGACTGATAGCGACGGATCGGCGATGAGCTTGGCGGGGTCGATGCCGTAGATGTCGCCCAGGCCGTCACAGGCCGAGCAAGCCCCCAGCGGACTGTTGAAGCTGAACAGCTGCGGCTCGGGTGTGTCATAGCTGACGCCGCAGGCAACGCAGGCAAACTTGCTCGAGAGGACGAGGTCGGCAGTGTCGGGCTCCGTGTCAGCCTCAGGCTGTGAGTCCCGTCGCTTCCGCTGTGGGCTTTTGGCCGCGGAGCGTGTCTGGTTTGTCTGTGACTTTTCGTCCTTCTCGGCTTCCGTCACCACGATCACTTGGCCGCCACCGGTCTTCAGGGCGAGGTCAACGGCCTCGGCCAGCCGGCTGCGGGTTTCTTCTGAGACAGTCAGTCGATCGACCACCACCTCGATGGTGTGTTTGAACTGTTTTTCAAGCGCGGGCGGGTCCTCAACCCGATAGACACCGCCATCGACCCGGGCCCGGGTGAAGCCCTGCCGCACGAGATCGGTGAACAGATCGCGGTGCTCCCCCTTGGCCTGCCGCACCAGCGGAGCCAGCAGCATCACCCGCTGGCCGGCAGCGGCGGCAAAGATGCGTTCGACAATCTGATCCCGCGGCTGGGCCTCAAGCACCCGGTCGCAGGTCGGGCAGTGGGCCGTGCCGACCCGGGCGTAGAGCACCCGCAGGAAGTCGTGGATCTCGGTCATCGTCGCGACCGTTGACCGCGGGTTGTGGCCAGCCGACTTTTGCGCAATTGAGATCGAGGGCGACAGGCCGGTCACGCTATCGACATCGGGCCGGGGCAGCTGCCCGAGGAACTGTCGGGCGAAGGTCGAAAGGCTTTCGACATACCGTCGCTGGCCCTCGGCATAGAGGGTGTCGAACGCCAGGCTCGACTTGCCCGAGCCGCTCACCCCTGACAGACAGACCAGCCGTCCCCGCGGCAGGCCGACCGTGACATCGCGAAGGTTATGTTCCCGCGCACCGCGGACGACGATCGGAGGGGCGTGCATGCGTGGGCGTGAGGCTGGAAGCCAGGGGAGGGATTAGCGGTGTGCTGCGACGTCTGGGCCGTGGGCAGCGATTCGCTGAAAGGAAAACTCAGAGAGGTCGTCACCGCGACTGGCATGCTCGATGGTGATGCCGACAACCGATCCACTGGCGTCGAGATCGACCAGAAGATTTTCGGTGATCTCGCGGGTCTCAGCTGACGGAGCCGACCCCAGTTCGATCACTGCCGTATCGGTATCTTCGAAGTAACGGATTTTCATCAGGCATCAGGTGCGATAAAGGTGCGGTCGAAAAAAGCGTTATGAACCGTGCGGCCATCCTCAAGCAGGATCACCCGTAGCGTCTTGCCGCCCGCTTCAGGAATGCGCTTCCAGCAACGGATACGCCCGTCCGCTTGAGTCGCTGTCACTTCCGGGGCTGTGAATGTGCGGACGATCCACTCATTAAGGATGATAGCTCGGTCAGGTCGCTGCCGGCTGAAATCGAAATAGCGTGTCGTTGGGAAATCGGCCATGAGGCAACAATGTAGCGTTTACCGCGGGACCGCCCGGTCGCTAGACACCCGGCGGGGTGGGACGTAGATTCGGGGTTCCTGAGGAGATGGCCGGCGAGGCCATTCTCTGCCGGGGCGGTAGCTCAACTGGGAGAGCGCGGCGTTCGCAATGCCGAGGTTGGGAGTTCGATCCTCCTCCGCTCCACTTGCTGCAC
>CALAZQ010000121.1 GCA_937926325.1 uncultured Planctomycetaceae bacterium
ACTCGACACAATAGTTACGGGCCAGTGCAAAACCACGGCCGGATCACTGATGTTTGGCGGGGCTCAGCAGTTCACCATGTCGACGATGGGGCAATTGTCCTTGGAAGGAGTCAGTGGCATCAAGATGCAGGGCCCGCGGGTGCAGATCAATGCAGCGATCATCAGCCTCGGTTGATTGGGCGTCGCCATGAAGATCACCCCCAAGCAACCGCCCGGACATGCCTTGGGATGGTGTCTGCATCGCGGCTCGCCAAACACGGATACGGCTGGGTTGTCGGCGACCTTTTTTGTCCGGGCCATGTTCTCGATTTCACCGTCCGGGCCCGCCGTGCTGTCTGCGGACGAGGAACTTGTCCCGACCGGGGATACCCCGCATGACGACGCGGCGGCCGGCCTGCGGTATCCGTCCGACTTCGTACCCTGGAAGCCCTGTGGCGAGGTCATCGTCGTCGGCACGGCCCAGCCGCCGACTGTTCAGGGGGTGAAGCGGTATCCCGTGCGGGTGGCCGTGGGGGGCTGGCAGAAAGAGATCACCGTCTACGGCAACCGTCGCTGGGACACGAGCCGTTTCTTTGACAGGCCCGGCCCGCCTGACGTAGCCGGCCCCGTTCCGTTGACCTTTGCCCATGCGTTTGGAGCAGCCAATCTGGCCGCCAATCCACTCGGGAATGGCAGCGAAGGCGACTGGATGCCGAATCTCGAACTCCCCGATCGGCCCATTACCGGTCGGCGTGCGGCGGGTGATCCGGCCGGTTTTGGCGCGATACCGCCCGACTGGCCGCAGCGGCGGCAATATGCCGGGATGCCCGGAGAGGCGGTCGTGGCCTCGTGGTGGCCGTGGACGCCGCCCCGGTTTGACGAGCGGTTTTGGATGGCGACGCTGCCCGATCAATGGGTCGAGGGCTATTTCCGCGGCGACGAACCGGTGGAACTGGTCCACCTGCATCCGGAGCACGCCCAGTGGCGGACGGCGCTGCCGGGGCAGCGGGCGCGGGTGTTTGTCCTGCGGGTGCCCGCCGACATGCCACTCTCGTCGGCCCGCCGTGGCCGGCTTGTCGAGGCGGGGGCGACCTTCGAGGAAGTGCCGCTCGTCCTTGACACGGTGTTCATCGACGCCGACGCTGGTCAACTGACGCTCGCTTGGCGGGGCAGCACGCCGGTGCGGAGTCCGAAACTCCTCGACATTCTCGGCGTGTCGTTCGGCCTCGAACCGCTCGAGGAACACCGCGATCCACAGCACTACCTGGCCATGCTCTTCGCCGAGGAGAACGAGGCCACAGCGCCCGCGGCCGACGCCGCTGCGGTGAGGGCCGAGATCGAGGCGGCGATCGCGGCGGGCGCCGCCGAGCAGGCGCGGATCGTGGCGGAGGTCGAGTCGGAAGTGGCCAAAGCGGCGGAGTTGGCCCAGGCAACGCTGCGGGATGTGGAGGGGCAGGCGGGAACCGGCCTGGCCGCCATTCAGGCGGAGCTCACTGCACGCGGCATCGCCATGCCGGAAGCGCTGTCGAGTTTTCGCCCCTCCGACGCGCTGCGGATCGACACGCCGGCTGCGGCGGCGGGCAGCCCGGGCGTGGACGTGTCGGAGATCGTCGCGATCGCATCTGACCTCCGGTCGCGGGCCGCGTCGGCTGGGGCAGAGCTTCCGGCCGAGATGCGGGAACTGATGGTCAAGCAGGCAGCCCAACTGGAAGAAAGCATCGAGTTTATCGAGGAGGCCGAAAACATTCCGGCTCAGATCGAGGCGAGGGCACAGGAGATTCAGGCCGAGGTCGAGTCGGCGTTTCCGCCGGGCTTTCTCGTCAGCCGCGTCATCAAGCCGGGTGAGACACTCGACCTCGAGGCGATTCACCGGGACGGCCTTGGCGAATACGACATCCGCGGCGTCGACTTCTCTGGCCTCGATCTCGGCGGCGTATCGTTTCGCGGGGCCAACGCGGCTGGGGCCCTGTTTCGCGACGCCCGGCTCGTCGGCGCGGATTTCACCGCCGCCGACCTGACCGCCGCCGATCTGACCGGTGCCGACCTCACCGGAGCCGCGCTCGACCAGGCCGATCTGACCGATGCCGTCGTCGCGGATGCCCGATTCGTCGCCTGCCGCATCGGTGGCACGAACCTGCGCGGCCTCGCGCTCGGCGGCGCCGATTTCAGCAACACGACCGGCCAACATGCCGACTTTTCGGGTGCTGCTTTGTCCGGTGCCCTGTTTCACGAGGCGCGGCTCGACCAGCCCAACTTCGCGGAGGCGCGGGCGGCCGGGGCGGATTTCTCACGGGCGTTCCTTGCCAAGGCTGATTTCGGCGGCGCGGTCTGTACCGGCGCGATCTTCGACGATGCCACCCTGCCCAACCTGCGGGGCCGTGAGGCGGCCGACTTTACCGGGGCTCAGTGGCGCCGCGTGACGGCCGACGACGCGTCGTGGACGACGGCGATTCTCGACCGGGCCGACTTTCAGGACGCCAACCTGCGGCGGGCCGACTTCTCGGAGTGCTCACTCGACGGCACGAACTTCGACCGCTGCGACCTCGCTGCCGCCGTCTTCGCCGATAGCGGCATTCATGCCGCCACCCTGACGGGGGCGAATCTCTTTCGAGCCTCGTTCGACCGGGCCACGATCGTCGATGTGCGGTTTGATGGCTCGAGCCTGTTCGAGGCGGGCTTCTGGGACACGTCCCTTGTGCAGGTGACGTTTGCAGGCTGCGACGTTCGGCGGGCTTCGATTCCCCTGGTTCAAGGCTCGTGAGCGACGCATGGAAATACTCTCAGCTGCCGCGGCTCTCGAGCGTCTCGCCCAGACGGCCGATATCATCAACGCCGTGCTGTACGAGGTCGATCTCGCAACCCACGACATCAACGGCCGTCGTTTTCAAAAGGTGGTGTTCACGGGCGTTCCTTTGGAGAAAGCGAGACTGACCGGGTGCGTGTTTGCAGAATGCTCACTCACCGGCGGCGGGCTCGCCGCGGCCACGGTCGCTGGCTCCCGTTTTCACCTCACGACGTTTGCCGACGTGTCGTTTGCCGGGGCGACTCTGCACGGGAGCAGCTTTGACAGCTGCTCGGTGGCCATGGGATCGTTTGCCGGCTCGGTGGTTCGTGGGGTTGAATTCCGCGACACGAATCTCGCCCAGACATCGTTGGCCGGTGCCGATTTTCAGGAGTGCTCACTGCTCAATACAGCGGTGATCGAGGGTGATCTTTCCAATTCGTCGTGGCACGGCTGCATCATCGACGGCGTCCTCCTGACGGAGTGCCGCGGCTCCGCCGTCTCGTTCGCTCGGGCGACAATGCGCGACGGGCTGTTCGCCGCATTGATGCTGGACCGGCCCGATTTCACCAATGCCGACTGTGCGGGCCTGCGGTTTGCCGACGGAGCGGTCACGGCAGCGGACTTTACCAACGCAAGCCTGTCCGAGTGCGGCTTCTTCAACACGAATCTTTCGAAATCCGACTTCACGCGGACGCGGTTTTCGGGCGGAGCGATGTCGGGCTGCGACCTCCGCGGCGCGAAGCTTCCGGCGGTGTGCGACGCCTTCAAGCTGCCCGACTGCGACATGCGGGGACTCGTGCTCGCGGGCACGTCGTTCAAGGGGGCCTTTTTCCAGGGAGCGAACCTTGAGGGGGCCGACCTTTCCGGCTGCGACCTCGCGGGGGCGACGCTTGACCGCTGCCGGCTGCTCAACGCAAACCTCAGCGGCGCGAACCTTGAAGGGGCGTCGCTCTTGGCCGCCGATCTCACCGGCGCCGAACTGGTGGCGGTGAAGGCTGCCCGCGCCTCCTTCCGCAAGTCCACGCTCACCGACGCCGTGCTCACCGACGCGGATCTCACCGGGGCCGACCTCTCACTCGCCGCCTTCACCGGGCCACAGTTGGCGACGGCCACGCTCGACGGAGCCCGGTTCGAGCAGGCGGATTTTCGTCGGTTCAGCGGCCGCGGGCAGACGCTCGCGACCACCGAGTTCGTCGGCTGCGACCTCTCCCGGGCAGACTTCGGCGATGCCGTGCTCGAGGGCGTGTCGTTCGCGAGCTGCAAGCTCGGGGGGGCGGATTTCCAGGGGAGCCGGCAGAACCGCACGGTCTTCCGCGGGGCTGACCTCACCGCGGCCGACTTCACGCGTGCCAGGGTCGCCTGGGCCGAGTTCGAAGGGGCAACTTTCAGCGACGCCATCTTCGCCAAGACGCAGTTTCACCGCGTCTGTTTCGATGACATGCCGCTGCGGCAGACGCGGCTCGATGGAACGCTGTTTTTGATGTGCGAGTTGCGGCGGGTCGACCTCTCCGGACTCGATCTCACCGATACCGACTTCACCGACTCGATGATGGACGGAATAAGCCTTGCGGGAGCGGTGCTCAGCCGCGTGCGGCTCGTCCGCTGCGGGCTCGCGGAGGCAAACCTTGCGGAGGCAAAGGCCGGCGGAGTCGTTGCCGAGGCCGCACGCTTCGCGAGGGCCACCCTTGCGGCAGCCGATTTCTCGGCCGCCGATTGCAGAATGGCGGCGTTTCCAGAAGCAGACTGCTCGGCGGCGGTCTTTTCAGCCGCCCAGCTCGATCGTTCGAACTGGGTGCGGGCCAAGTGCCCGGGGGCCAGCTTCGATCGAGCGAGCCTTGCGTGGGCCGATCTCTCGCACGCCGACCTGGTCTCGGCACGCTTCACGGCTGCAAATCTCGAGGGGGCCAATCTGCACGCGATCGCGGACGGCGGTACGGTGTGGTCAAACGCGTCGCTCAAAAAAGTTCGCCGTACCGATGCCGCCCTGCTCGAGGCCGAGTCGTGGACCCGCCCTCCGCTGACGCAGTAATGCCGTTTTGAACCCGTTCACGGTGATGATGAATTCCTGCCACCACAAGTGTATATTTTTCGCACCGCAAGCCCCTGCCGGCCCCTCGGGCCACGCTCGTTGCCACCCCGGGGTGCGATGGTTGGTTTCCCCGTCGGTCAGATTGATTTCACCTCAAGGCAGGTCGCCGTCACCTTGAGTTCTTTGCGAAAGGAATATTTCCCATGGCCGGACTTGACCTCCGTGGCCTCATCAGCAAGCTCAATCCTTCCTCGCAGCGGGCGTTGGAAGGTGCGGCCGGCCTCTGCCTGTCGAAGACGAACTACAATGTCGAGATCGAACACTGGCTGGTGAAACTCCTGGAGCAGCCGGGCAACGACATCTGCCTGCTGCTCAAGCATTTCGGCGTTGACCAGGCCAAGGTGATGGCCGGCCTGGCCAAAGCGATCGACGGCTTCAAGACCGGCAATGCCCGCCCCCCCCTGCTCTCGCCAGAGGTCTGCGTGCTGATCCGGCAGGCCTGGCTGGTTGCCAGCGTCGACCACAACGAGAGCGATGTCCGCGGGGCGCGGATTCTCCAGGCCCTGCTCTCCGAAGAGTCGATCGCCCCGCGGGCAGTCGCCGTCAGCGATGAGCTGCGGAAAATCGCCCCCGATGTGCTGGCCCGCGAGGCCGACCGGGTCTTCCCGCGGTCGATTGAATCGGAATTGCCGGATGCGGAAACGCCGGCTGGCGGGGCGACCGGCGACGGCGGCCCGGCTGGACCTTCCAAGACCCCCGCTCTCGACCAGTTCACCGTCGACCTGACCGCCCGCGCGAAGGCGGGCCGGATCGACCCGGTGCTCGGCCGCGAGGCGGAGGTCCGGCAGATCGTCGATATCCTCACCCGCCGACGGCAGAACAACCCGATCCTCACCGGGGAGGCGGGGGTGGGCAAGACGGCTGTCGTCGAAGGCTTTGCCTGCCGGATCGCAGCCGGCGATGTGCCCGAGCCGCTCAAGAACGTCTCGCTGCGGACCCTCGACCTGAGCCTGCTGCAGGCCGGCGCCGGCGTGAAGGGTGAGTTTGAGAACCGGCTCAAGAACGTGATCGACGAGGTCAAAAAGAGCCCGGTGCCGATCATCCTGTTCATCGACGAGGCCCACACGCTGATCGGGGCCGGTGGTCAGGCCGGTCAGGGCGATGCCGCCAACATGCTCAAGCCGGCCCTGGCCCGGGGCGAGCTGCGGACGATCGCCGCCACCACCTGGGCCGAGTACAAGAAATATTTCGAAAAAGATGCGGCGCTGGCCCGTCGGTTCCAGGTGGTCAAGGTCGAAGAGCCCGACGATGAGATGGCGATCAGAATGATGCGGGGCATTGTCGCGACCCTCGAAAAGCATCACAGCGTCGCGATCCTTGACGAGGCGGTGGTTGACAGCGTCAAACTCTCGCGGCGGTACATCTCGGGGCGGCAACTGCCCGACAAATCGGTCAGCCTGCTCGATACGGCCTGCGCCCGGGTGGCGATCGGCCAGGCGGCAACACCGCCGGCGATTGAGGATGCCCGCCGGCGGATCGAGGCGTTGGCGGTGGCCATCGGCACGCTCGAGCGGGAACAGGAGGTTGGTGCCGACCATGCCGGCCAGCTCGCCGAACTGCGGGAGCAGCGGGAAGCCGTCGCGACCGAACTGGCCACCCTGGAGCACCGGTTTGCAGAAGAGTCGACGCTGGTGCGGGAAATTCAGGACATCCGGCGACGGCTGACCGGATCGACAACCCTGACGACACCGGCCGCTGCCGCCGCGGGCGGCGACGCTGTCTCTTCAGAGCCAACCATCGATCCGGCGGCGACCGATTCCGGCGGGGCCGACAGCAGCCTCTCGGAAGAGGAGCGGGAGGATCTGAAGCGGCAACTGGCCGGACTCGAGGAACGCCTCGCCAGCCTGCAGGGGGAGACGCCGCTGGTCAGCCCGTGTGTCGACAGCCAGCAGATCGCCGAGGTCATCGCCGGCTGGACCGGCATTCCCGTCGGCCGGATGGTGTCTGATGAAATCCGCGGCGTCCTCGAACTCAAGCGGCGGATGGAAGATCGGATCGTCGGCCAGTCGCACGCCCTGGAGACGATCGCCGAACGGATCAAGACCTCACGGGCTGGGCTGACCGATCCCCGGCGGCCGGTCGGCGTCTTTCTGCTTGCCGGCCCGAGCGGCGTCGGCAAGACCGAGACGGCGTTGACGCTCGCCGAACTGCTCTTCGGCGGCGAAAGCCACATGACCGTGATCAACATGAGCGAGTTCAAAGAAGAGCACAAGGTCTCGCTGCTGATGGGCTCGCCCCCGGGCTACGTCGGCTATGGCGAGGGGGGCGTGCTCACGGAGGCCGTCCGCCGGCGGCCTTACGGGGTGGTCCTGCTCGACGAGATGGAGAAGGCCCATCCCGGCGTTCAGGACATCTTTTATCAGGTGTTCGACAAGGGCATGCTCAAGGATGGCGAGGGCCGCGACATCGACTTCAAAAACACCGTCATCATCATGACGAGCAACGCCGGCACCGACACGGTGATGAAGCTCTGCAAAGACCCCGCCACCCGGCCGGAACCCGATGGCCTGGCTGAGGCCCTCCACGACGACCTGCTGAAAATCTTCAAACCGGCGTTCCTCGGCCGGCTGACGGTGCTGCCCTACTACCCGCTGGCCGACGACGTGCTGCGGGGCATTTGCGAGCTGAAACTCGGGGCGATTGGCCGGCGGCTGAAGGCCGCCTACAAGGCCGATTTTAGCTGGGATGCCGCCGTGGTGGGGGCGGTGGTTGAACGCTGCCGCGAGGTCGACAGCGGGGCCCGCAACATCGACCACGTGCTTTCCGGTACCATGCTGCCGGAGCTTTCCACCCGGCTATTGGCCCGCATGGCCGAGGGCGAACCGGTCGAGCGGGTCGGCGTCGGGATCGGCGAAGCGGGCAGCTTTGACTATCACATCGGCTGAGCAGGCAGTCCCCCGAGGCAGGGGTTCGATCGGCTCGGCGTCGGCGCCTTTGGGATTTCGAGACAGGCTTACACAACCCTTGCGAACCTGAGGCAGACTGCGGCTCGGTGAATCGGCCGGTCGCGGTGAACCAAACCGCTGCCCGGCTACGTACAAGAAGCATGACAATTCGAGTGATCTGCGGCGGATCACGAGAAGATTTCCGCGAACGTTGAACCCCACGTAAGAAAGCGAGCAAGAACGATGGCATCAGGATACATGCAGCCGAAGGACATTGACGGGAGTGCGACCGCTTCGGGCTTTGAGAAGTGGATCCCAATGGTCGAGGTCAATATCCAGGGGCTGCGAGAGGTTCAGTCAGGTGGCTTCGCCCAGCAGTCGTCAACGCGAATGACGGGTGGCACCCAGCTGAAAATTTGTGCCAAGCTCATCATGGACAAGTCCTATCCCAAGCTGATGAAGGCACAGCTGGGCGGCGAGCCCGTTTCCGAGATCAAGGCGGCCATTACGCAGCAGGTCAAGGGCAAGGAAGAGAAGATCGCCGAGGTTGAACTGAAGAACGTCATCCTCATCAAGGTTGATGCCTTCACGACCGAGGAGAAGCCGAATCCGTTCGTCTATGTCGAACTGATGCCGACCGAGGCGAAGTTCACCTTCACCGAGTTTGATGACGAGAAGGGATCAAAGAAGGGCGACGTCTCGGCCACCTACAGTGCCAAGGAAAACAAGGCCTCGTAAGTGACGGCGAGGGTCAGCCCGGGCGGCCCCGGTCAGGGCGAACCCCGAAGCGAAAGCTTCGGGGTTCGCGACCGCCGCGAAGCATGCAGGAATGACGTTGATGGTTCATCGATCTGACAATCTGGGTGCGAACGATGGCGGATTGGAAAGGCTCGGAAGCGTGGTTCTTTCGCCAGTTGAAGGGTTTGTGAAGATCGGTGACTTCGAGGGCGCGGCGGACGACCCGCAGCATCAGGGCTGGAGTCCGCTGCTCGGCCTCCATGCGGCTGTGACGCGGGCCACTGGGTCGTTCATCAGTTCCAGCCAGCAGGTCGGCAGCACCCGATTCAGCGACGTCACGGTCGCCAAGTGTTTTGACGGAGCCTCGCCGAAGTCTCAGCAGGCCTGTGCTTCCGGCCAAAAGCTGCAGAAGGTGCAAATTCATGTCTGCTCTGAAGTTGGTGGCAAGCCGCGAGTGACGACAGAAATTGAGCTTTCCGACGTATTGGTGACTCGGCACGAGGTGACGGGTGTCACCGGCCTTGGCGACGGCCGCCAGATGGAACTGGTCAGTTTTGCCTTTGGCAAGATTTCCTGGACGTTCAACAAAATGGACGGCAAGGGAACCGCCCAGGGCAAGGTTGCCGAGTCGTTCACGGTCGGCAACTGAGGGC
>CALAZQ010000122.1 GCA_937926325.1 uncultured Planctomycetaceae bacterium
GCCGACACCCGCTACTTCTACGGCATCCGCATCGACGGGCAGTTGATCGACACCCGCGTTGACTTTCATGATCCCTGGCCGGCCTTCCAGACGCTGGCAGACGCCGGCACCGCCCGGGATGACGCGGTCAATCCCAAGGGGCTGACAAACCTCTGCTTTGCGATCGGCCACTGCATGTCGCAGGAGCCCGGGCCCCGCAGCGGTGGCCACTATGCCAGCTCGCCTGTCTTTGACACGCTGCTGGCGCGGCACGGCGACGAACCGCGGTTCATGATCATCAACGGCGACATCATCTACGAAGAGCGACGGGACGGCACGCTGGATGGGGTACGTGAGAACTACCGGCTCTATTTTGAGCGAGGCCGATCGTTTGCTCGGCTCGCCCGCCGGCTGCCGCTATTGTTCACCTTTGACGATCATGACGTCGGCTGGGACATTCACGGCTGTGGCGAGGTCGGCCTGGGCGAGGGGCGGCATCTGATGCGGGATATCGGCCTGGCCGCCTACGGTGACTACGCCGCGTGGGCCAATCCGCAGATGGCCTCCCGTGGCACGATTCGCTTTGGTACGGCAGCGATGGCGGCCGGCGGTGACCTGCTTATCGACGAACAGGCCGACTTCACCGGTCTTGATCCGGCCACCGTCAGCACGATTCATGTCGGCAGCTACACCCGGCCCGACTCGGGCTGGAAGCGTCCGGCCTCAGGCGATGCCGCCACGCCACCGCCCAACGCCGGGGTCTATGGGCTTGTCGAGGTCGTCGATTCGCACCGGCTGCGGGTCCGGCCGGCCTTCACGAAGGGCGGGACGGCGGGCTACAGCATTGGCACCCACCACTACTACGATTGGCAGCAGGGCAACTGCCACTTTCTGGCGCTTGACACCCGGGGGGAACGCAGCCGCTTCAACAGCAAGAACCGAGCTGATTCGCAGGCATTCATCCTCGGTGAGGCCCAGGAGCGGTGGCTGCTCGAGACGGCTCGAACCACCCCTGCCGATTTCATCTTTCTGATTTCCCCCGATCCGTGGACGGTCTACCACACCGCTGCCCATGTCAGCACCAAGCCGGGGGCCGACCGCGATGACAAGGGGGACGGCTTTCCGTCGTTCCTGCATCAGCGAGAGCGGCTGCTTGAGGCACTCGAAGCCATCGGCAAACCGGTGCTGATCTTTTCGGGTGATGTGCACCATGCGGCCAGCATTCGCATCACGGCCAACGTCTGGGAGTTTCTCTGCGGCCCCCTCGCCTCGACCGGCCATCCGCTGGCCACGCTTGGCAACCCGCCGACCGGCGGCAGCTGGGAAAGCATGGGGCGGTCGGTCGATGTTCGCTGGCTGTCGGGGTTTCCCAACGACCTGCCCTATCAGCGGATTCGCAACGCTTATTACGGGTTGGTGCGGGTTAACAATGCCGCCGAAGTCGGTCGGCCACGGGACGCCGGCCTGCGGCTGGCGGCCTTCGACCGGCCGAGCGTGACCGTCCGCTGGCACGACGCCTACACCGGACGGCTGGTCTATGCCGAGACGGTGGCGGCCAACGGACGCTGAGGAGAAGCTGCCAGTGCGAAAGACCCGGCCACCGCCGATCCACTGCAAGTTTTCCGGGGATTCTGGTCTGCCAAGGGGCAGCAGCCCATATCGCCTCAGCACTGAAAGGAACCGCTTCTGATGGGAAGCAACATCGTCGAGCCGGCAGGGACGGGGCTGATCACCGCCGCCCACCGCGAGCAGTACCGGCAGGAGGGCTATTTCATCGCCGAAAAGGTGATCAGCGATGAGCACCTCCAGATTCTTCGTGATGCCTGTGACCATCTGATCGAGGCGATGCATCGGGAAATGGATGCCCGGGGTGTCGACCACATCCATATCTCCCACCGCGGCAAGCGGTATCACATTGCCAAGCAGTACCAGCAGGCACCACGGCTGGAGGAATATGTCTTTGGCGAACTGATGGCCGAGGTCTGCCGGGCCACCATCGGTGACACCGCTTTCCTCTTCTATGACCAGTACGTCGTCAAGGCGGCAGAGAAGGGCATGAAGTTTTCCTGGCATCAGGACAGCGGATACCTCGGCTTTCCGCATCGGGAATACGTGACGGTCTGGGCGGCTGTTGATGACATGACGCTCGAAAACGGCACCGCCTACGTGCTGCCCTACTCAAAGGTTGGCATTCGCACACTTGTTGAGCACGTTCGTGATCCCGAAAGTGGCGACAAGTGCGGCTACTTCGGCGACGAACCGGGTGTGCCGGCGATCGTTCCCGCTGGGAGCCTGGTGGTCTTCAGTTCGCTGGTCTTTCACCGCAGCGGCTTCAACACCACCGACCGGATGCGTCGTGCCTACGTCACCCAATACTCTCCCGAACCGATTTATAAGCCCGGTACTGTTGGGCCTGATGGCGTTGGTGAGCCGATGCATCTGGCGGTGCCATTCCTGCAGGCGGGAAAGAATGTTTTTGAGGCCGCTGTTGCTGAGGAGGTGAACTGATGGAGTTGTTGGGCAGATTGTGCGATACGACCCTGTCGCGACGGCGGGCCGTCAGTGCCGTGGCGGTCACAGCCGCGGGTGTGGCGTGTGGCTGGCAATCCAAGACCAAAGCCGCCCCGGGGAGTTGGCAACCAAGGTACATCCTGGCCTCGGCGATGTACGGCAACTTTCCCCTGGCCGAGATTCTGCCGG
>CALAZQ010000123.1 GCA_937926325.1 uncultured Planctomycetaceae bacterium
TCCTGAGTTTTCAGACAGAGCCTAAATAAACGTCTCAGCTCTGCTCACCCCCGGGGATGTCTGACAGTGAGCCGCCGTTCCAGGACATCCGCAGGGCGTTGACCACTGCGACGACGTCGATCGCTTCCTGCACCAAGGCTCCGGCGGCTGGTGGCAGCAGGCCCGCGGCCGCCACCAGCATGCCGACAACGCTGGCCGCCATGCCGCCCACCGCGGTCTGGAGGGCAATCGACCGCAGCCGGCTGCCGATGTGCAGCAGTTCATCGACCCGCTCGAGTGCCGACTCCATCACCACTGCGCCGGCCGCCTCGCTGGTGACATCACTGGCCGTCCCCATGGCTACGCCGACCGTTGCGGCAGCAAGCGCGGGCGCGTCGTTGATGCCATCACCGACAAACAACGTCGGGGCCTCGGCCGTCGCCGCCTCCACCAGCTGCAGCTTGCCCTCGGGTGAAATGCCGGCATGGACCTCGTCGATGCCAACGATCTCTGCCAGCCAGCGGACCTCACTCTCACGATCACCCGAGACCAGCATCACCCGCGAGAGGCCATGGGCTGGGGCCAGATGGGCCACGAACGGCCGGCCGGCGAGCCGGGGAGAATCGTGAAACCGCAGCAGGCCCACGGCCTGCCCGTCAGCCACCACCACGCATTCAAGCCCCCCGGCCTGTTCGGGCAGCCGCTCGGCGCCGGCCGGATCGACAAGGGAGAGCTTCTGCCGGCTGGTGATCGTGACCTCTCGGGCTGCCGCGGCCGGCGGCAGCACCCGGCCGACCAGGCCCTTGCCCGGCTCCTCGGCCAGACTGTCAACGTCGAAAAGCGTCAGGCCTCGGTCACTTGCCGCCTCCAGCACCGCCCCGGCCAGCGGGTGCTTTGAGTAGGCCTCAAGGCTGGCGGCGAGGGCCAGCACCTCAGCGGCCGGCTGCTCGGCCAGCGGCACGATGTCAGTCAGCTGCGGCCGGCCATAGGTGAGGGTGCCGGTCTTGTCGAAGATGGCGGTGCGGCAGCTGTCGAGCCGCTCGAGAATGGCTGGGTCGCGAATGACGATGCCCCGCTTGGCCGCCAGCGAGACCGCCCCGATGATCGCCACCGGTATGCCGATCAGCAGCGGGCAGGGGGTGGCCACCACCAGCACCGCCAGAAAGCGGATCGCCTCACCGCTGAACCACCAGGCGGCCAGAGCGAGGGCCAAGGCCAGCGGCGTGTAGAGGCCGCCCAGTGTGTCGGCCAGCCGCCGCAGTCGCGGCCGCTGCTGCTCGCTCTCCCGCAGCACCTGCATGATCTTGGCATAGCGGCTGTCTTCGCCGACCCGGTCGGCCCGGATCTCAAGGGCCGACTCACCATTGATTGCCCCGGAAAAAACGGTCGAACCCGCCGCCTTTCGCATCCGGTAGGGCTCACCCGTCAGATAGCTTTCATCCATCACCCCGCGGCCAGAGACCACCGTGCCGTCGACCGGGCAGATCTCATGGGGCAGCACCACGATCGTGTTTCCGACGGCCAGTTCGGCCAGCGGCACATCGGTGAGTCGGCCTTCCAGCCGGCGGTGGGCGACGGTCGGCATCCGCCGGGCGAGGGCGTTGAGTACATCGCCGGCCCGGCTCACCGCCCGGCTTTCAAGGGCCTCACCACCGGAGAGCATCAGCACCACGAGCACGCCGGCGACATACTCCCCCAGCAGCAGGCTGGTTACGATGGCGACACCGGCCAGCAGGTCCGAGCCAAAGGTGCCCTGCACCAGCTTGCCGAGCAGGTCACTCACCAGCAGCCCGCCGCCGATGATCAGCATGGCAAGCAGCGGTAGCTCAGCCACGGTGAGCGGGCGGCCAGCAAACCAGCCACCTGGATCGGCCGGCCCCAGCGGCACCAGCCGGCTGCCCAGCGGCACGGTCAACAGCACTGCCCAGACTGCCAGCGC
>CALAZQ010000124.1 GCA_937926325.1 uncultured Planctomycetaceae bacterium
CCCGGCTTTGAGCCACAGCCGATTGCCACCGCCACATAGACAGGGTGAAACGGCAGACTGCTGGCAAGCACCACCGGGGCCATCACGCCAGCCGCCGTGATCATCGCGACCGTGGCCGAGCCCTGGGCCACCCGGATGACCACGGTGACCAGCCAGGCGATCGGGATCAGGCTCAGACCACCACCGGTGCCAAGGCCCGCCGACAGTTCAGCCAGCCCCGACTGCCGCAGGCTTGCGCCGAGGGCACCGCCGGCGGCAATCACCAGGATGATGCTGCCGGCATCGGTGACGGCCGAGGCAATGGTGCTGCGGACCACTGGCAGGCCACCGCCAGTCTTCGCCAGCAACAGCACCGCGGTGAGGGCGGCCAGCGAGAGGGCCATGTTCTTTTCCCCAACCACCTGCACGGCTGACAGGAGGCTGGCAGAAAACAGCTGCGGAGCCGACCGGGATGCTGACTCAAGGCTGATCAGCACAACCGGCAACAGAATCGGCAGCAGGGCTGCCCAGAGGGGCGGCGGTGACGTCGGTGACTTCGCAGTTGGTGCTGGTGTGGCCGTCGCGGCGGCTGCCGTCGGCTCAAGTGGCCACCGCTGGTCGGCCCAGCGGGCAAAGCCAAAGCCTGCGACAGCGGCCAAGCCACCCACCATCAGCCCGACCATGATCATGGTGGCAATATCGACGCCCAGCGCATCGGCTACGAAGAGCGGGCCGGGCGTCGGCGGCACCAGTGAGTGGGTCATGGTGGCCCCGCCGACAATCGCCAGCACGCCGAGCAGATAGCCACGGCCAGTCCGTTCCCAGACGGCTCGGGCCAACGGCACCAGCAGATAGAACACAGTGTCGGCATACATCGGCACGCCCAGCACGAAGCCGGCCAGCAGCAACGCCAGCGGCGTCCGCCGCTCGCCGACAGCCCGCTGAATGGCGGTCACCAGCCGCTGGGCCCCACCGGCCGCCGTCAGGCAGCTGCCCAGAATCGAGGCCATCGCAATCACGATGCCGACACTGACCGCTGTCTTGCCAAACCCTTCCGCCACCCGCTGGCCCACGGCCGCCGCTGTCTGTTCCACCGGCGTCAGGAAGGCCACGGCAAACGCCGCCACGATCAGGACCACAAACGGGTGCAGCCGAAAGACCAGGACCCCACCAATCACGATCACCAGCGCGATCACGAGAATGGCAAGCGGGGTCATCGGCGGCGACGTTCCTTGAGAAAGACCGTCGTCAGCGTACAATCGCGGCCGCGTTCCCGAAACTGCCGGCAGAGGTTCCTCGCAGTGACAGACACCAATTCTCGCCGGCTTTCTGTACGTGACCTGCGGTCGCAGCGCTGGTTCGCCCCGGACGACCTGCGGAGCTTCGGCCATCGCAGCCGGCTGCGGCAGCTGGGCTTTGCGGCAGAAGAGGCCGAGGGCCGGCCGGTCATCGCCATCCTCAACGCCTGGAATGAGCTCAACCAGTGCCACACCCACTTTCCCCAGCGGGTGCAGGAGGTGAAGCGGGGCGTCTGGCAGGCCGGCGGCTTTCCGGTGGAGATTCCGGTGCTGTCGCTGTCGGAGATGTTCATGAAGCCGACAGCGATGCTCTATCGCAACCTGCTGGCAATGGAGACCGAAGAGGTCCTCCGCAGCCATCCGGTCGATGGGGCTGTGCTGATGGGAGGCTGCGACAAGACGGTGCCGGGCCTGCTGCTGGGGGCGATCTCGGCCGACCTGCCGGCCATCTTCATGCCGGCAGGCCCGATGCTGGCCGGCCGCTACCGCACGGAACGGCTCGGCAGTGGCACCGACGTCTGGAAGTATTGGGCTGAGCGGCAGGCCGGCTGCCTCGACGCCTGCGTCTGGCGGCAACTGGAAGAAGGCATTGCCCGTTCCGCCGGCACCTGCATGACGATGGGCACCGCCTCGACCATGGC
>CALAZQ010000125.1 GCA_937926325.1 uncultured Planctomycetaceae bacterium
GATGCGGTCGAGGGCGGCAAGAATCTCAGCCTGAGCAGCCGGCTCGGCCTGCCGGGCGAGGCCAATCGCGCCGGTGATGATGGCTGCCGGTTCGCTCCGGCTGAGTACCTGCTGCTTCCACTGGGCGACCGGCTGATGCTCGAGTGCGATCCGGGCCGCGTAGCGGATGAAGCGATCAGGGCTGCCAAGATGCTCCAGCGCCAGGGTAATGGCGGCGGTAGGGTCGGCCTGCGGGGCATGGAAAGCCTCGAGCTTTTGCCGCAGGGCCCGCTCAGCTGAACCGGCGGTGTTACGGGCATCAACCGGTTTGGTCGGTTCAGTGCCGGTGTAGGTCACCCGATAGAGCTCACTCTGGCCGCCGCGGCCACCGACCGCGAAGTAAAACGCACCGTCCTTGCCAATCGTCAGGTCGGTCAGCGGCAGGGCGTTCCGTGACACGAACTCTTCCTTCTCGGCGGTGTAGGTCGAACCTGCCGGTGTCAGGTGGATGGCATAGATGGTCCCGAAGGTCCAGTCGCAGATATAGAAGGCCTGCTGGTACTTGGCGGGAATCTTGCCACCGTAGCCAAAGGTTGCCCCGACCGGTGAGCCCGGGCCGATATCGACCGCTGCCGGCAGGCTGTCGGGAAAGCCTGCCGGCCACTTGGCCGTGCCGCTCCGCCAGCCGAGTTCACTGCCGCTGGTGGCATGGTTGACCCGGGTGGGCCGGTACCAGGGCATGCCGAAGTCCCACTCCATGTCGGCGTCATAGGCGAAGAGTTCGCCGTCAGCGTTGAAGCCAAAATCATACGGGTTGCGATACCCGGCACTCCAGAGCTCCCACTGCTTGCCGTCGGGGTCGGTGCTGACGATGAAGCCGCCGGGGGCGAGCTTGCCGGTGGCATGGCCGTTGCCATCCCACATGCGGCGGATGATCATGTCTTCGTCCCAGTTGGCCGGCAGCCGGCTGCTGCCATCGGCCGCCAGTTCAACCCGCCGCTGGTTCGGACGGATGCCCGCCATCGTCTGTGGCTCAGTCAGGTTCTTGACGTCAAAGGGGGGATTGGTGTGGTTGCCACAGACGATGAACAGCCGCCTTCCGTCGGGTGAGAGCAGAATGTTGTGGGGCCCGTGTTCGCCTCCGCCAGAAAAGGCCCGGAGCTTCTCGACCGCATCGAGCCGGTCGTCGCCGTCGCTGTCGGTGACCCGATAGAGCCCACTGCCGGTGCCGCCGTTACAAACCACGTAGAGACAGTCGAAGGCCCAGAGCATGCCCTGGGCTCCGGTGATGGCTGCGGGCACCTTTTCGACAACTGTTTCGGTTGAACCGTCGAGGGCCGCCGGTGTGATCCGCACCAGCCCCTGTCCCTGCTGGTCACTGGCGTAGAGCCGGCCCTGGGGGTCGGTGGTAATCGATACCCACGACCCGAGTTCTTTCCGGGGCACCACAAACAGCCGCTCGACCTGATAGCCCGGCAGCACGTGGAACGCTTGGTCGTCTCCGTCGGCCTGATCACCTGGCGTGACCGTCGGCATCAGTTCCCGTGGCTGCTGCCACTGTTGCGGCTGATCGGCGGCCGCAGCCAGCAGCGGGCTGCCAGCAAGCATCGCCAGCAGCAGGAGACGGAAACAGATAGATGCCAGACTGTGGATAAAGTCTGCGGCCGCAGGATGCGGCGATCGGCAACCCCGAAAACCCTTGGCGTTTTTGGGTGTTGCCCAAGTGGAAAAAGGCCATGGATGGCTTTTTCCACGGACAGATTGGGTGCAGGCTTTCATCGGGAAGCTCCAGAAGTGTGGTGGCCGGACGGGGGCTCAGAGCTGCCGGCAAAGAAGCCGAGGCCTCTGGCGGGCTTGGTCGCCGAATGGCAAGACAACGTCTTTCTCGCAATCGGCTTACAAACAATCGTAGATCGCCTGCCGCGAACCTCAAACAGAA
>CALAZQ010000126.1 GCA_937926325.1 uncultured Planctomycetaceae bacterium
CGGCTGGTAAACTTCGGCTTTCACAAGCCGTTGGAGACCCTTTGCCGCCGTGACCAAGTCTGACTCTTCATCTATTCCGCCGTCAGCCCCCACCCCCACGACCGGCGGCAAAGCCTGGGGGGGTGTCTTCAGTGTGCCGACAGATCAGCGGGTCGAGGCCTTTTCTGAAAGCGTCTCGTTTGACTGCCGCCTGGCCGACGATGACATAGACGGCTCGATCGCCCACTCGCGGATGCTGGCCGACTGCGGCCTGATCACCGCCGCCGAGGCCGATGCCATCCGCGACACGCTGGAAGAGATCCGCGGCGAGATCGCCGCCGGGCAGTTCCCCTTCACCGCCGCCAAGGAAGACATTCACCTGCACATCGAGTCGGCCCTGACCGACCGGCTGGGCGACACCGGCCGCAAGCTGCACACCGCCCGCAGCCGCAACGACCAGGTGGCCACCGACCTCCGGCTCTACTGTCGCCGGGCGATCGACCGGATCGACGCCGGCCTGCTGGAACTGCAGCGGGCCTTTCTCGGCATGGCCCAGCGGGAGCAGGACCTCGTCATTCCTGCCTACACCCATCTGCGGCGGGCCCAGCCGGTGCTGGCGGCCCATCAACTGCTGGCCTGGTGCGAAAAGTTTGCTCGTGACCGTGACCGGCTGGCCGACTGCCGCCGCCGCACCAACGTGATGCCGCTGGGCTCAGCGGCGCTGGCCGGCACCAGCCTGCCGATCGACCGGGAACAGACCCGGACCGCTCTCGGCTTTGCCGCCACCGCCGCCAACAGCCTCGACGCAGCCAGCGACCGGGACTTTGTCTGTGAGCTGACCTTCGTGCTCTCCCTGACGGCCGTGCACCTCTCGCAGTGGGCCGAAGAGTGGATCATCTACAGCACCGATGAGTTTGGCTTTCTGAAGCTCCCCGAGGCCTTCTGCACCGGCAGTTCGATCATGCCGCAGAAGATCAACCCGGACGTCCTTGAACTGGTCCGCGGCAAATCGGCCCGCACCATCGGCAACGTCCAGCAGCTGCTGGTGCTGCTCAAGGGCCTACCGACCGCCTACAACCGCGACCTTCAGGAGGATAAGGAGGCGGTCTTCGATTCGATCGACACCCTTGAAGCGATGCTCGGCGTGGCCGCCCCCCTGGTGGCCGGCACCAGCTTCGACCGCGACCGGATCACCGCCTCGATCGACCGGGGCCACCTCGACGCCACCACGCTGATGGAGGCTCTGATTGGCGAAGGGGTACCGCAGCGGACCGCCCATGAGACGGTCGGCAAGCTGGTGCGACGGGCCCTGACCGCCGGCTGCAGCCTGGCAGACCTTTCCGATGATGCCTGCCGTGCCGACTATGCCGGCTGGAACGGCAGCCTGCGGCAGGCTCTGGGGGCCTCACGGGCAGTTGAACGGATGGCAAGTTTTGGGTCGACCGCCCCGGCCCGGGTAGCCGAACAATTGGCTGCATGGCGACAGCGGCTGGAGGCTGCCGCCGACTAGCGGTCTCTGCGGAGAAAGCTGTGATGAGGCAGGCAGCATGGGCAGCGGGCATCTGGTTGGGACTGGCCATCAGCTTCAGCGGGCCAGCAGTTCGAGCCACCGACGAGCCGCCAGCTGAGCCTCCGCTCGATCCACTGCAGTGGGCAGTCGTCAACTCCCTGCGGCATCCTGAGCGGACCGAGCCGGAAGAACTGCTCGAAGCTGCCGTCCGCTCTGCGGCGGTTGAAGCCCTCGGGCCGACGCTTGAATTTCTGGACCAGTTCGATCAGGCCCTGGCGACGGCAGCCGACCCGGAGGCAGTGCTGGCCAAGTTGGGTGACAGCTTTCCCGTGGCCGAACTCAATCGG
>CALAZQ010000127.1 GCA_937926325.1 uncultured Planctomycetaceae bacterium
CCCAGGGCCAGCCGATGAGCGAGACGGCTAGCAGGCAGGCAGCGGCAACACCGACGGCCACGGCCCAGAGCCGGCGGCTGCGAAGCAGCGGTACGAGGGGCCTGGCCGTCAGCTGCAGCGGCCGACGGCGGTGCCACCGCCAGAGCAGTTCGGCATGCACCCGCATGGTGGCGATGTATTCCGCCCGGGCAGTGGGCTGGGCGAGCAGCAGCTCCAGCCGGTCACGGTCGGCGGTGGTGGCGTGTCCGTCGCAGAGGGCGGCGATCAGGTGGGCCAGCTCGCCGTTGTCGGCGGTGCCGGCTGCTCCAGGTGTGTGGCTCACGACCCCTCCCAGGCGGCGAGGGTCTTTTCGACGCAGCGGACGACCGTCTGCCGGATTCGCTGCAGCCGCATCGTCAGGGCGGCGGCCGAGATGGTCATGGACGAGGCAATCGCCTTGATCGGGCGGCTGCCTTCATAGCAGGTTCGCAGCAGCTCCCGCTGGGGCCGGGGCAGCTTGTCGAGGCAGGCGTCGAGGGCCACCCGCCGATCCTCGGCCCGCGGGTCGGCCAGGGCGGCACCGGCCAGCAGTTCCAGCATGCCCGCGGTCAGCTGCACCTGCCGGCTCGATCGGCGGATCTGCTTGAGGGCCTCGTTCTTGGCAAAGCCGCACGCCCAGGGGAAAAAGGCCCGCCGGGGGTCGTACTGGCGCCGCTTCTTCCAGAGGGCGAGGCAGGTCTGCTGATAGACATCCTCAATGTCGGCTGCCTGGGGCAGCAGGGTGCCGATGAAGGCGTAGACATCCCGCTGATGGCTGACGAGGGCATCGACAAAGCCTTCAAGGCCGCCGTCAATGTCGCGGTCCAGGCCGTCGGCGGCACCACTGTCGTCGTGCTGGAGATCGGAGGGCTCAGCCATCGGCCACTTACTTCGTCGAGAGTTCAAACACAAACTCGTTGGGGCCGGCCTCGGTGACTTCGGCGGTGAGGCCGGAGGTTTTGGGGCTGCGGTATCGCCGTGGAAGATGATGGGTGATCTCAAGCGGGGGTGGTGGCAGCTCGGGGTCAATGGGAGGTCGACTTTCCGTGATCTTTGAGACCGCCACCGCGTACGTGCCTGCCGGCGCGCCGTCCTTTGGCACGTACGTTCGAAGATAGAAAACCCCTTCTTCTGAGGTCAGTGCTGATGGCGACGTCGGTACACCATCATTTTGGAAGATGACGGACGCCTCCGAAACCGGTTGTCCGTCGAGGAGAACGCGGCCAGTTGCGGGGAAGGTTTGTATCCTCGCTCTTTCCCATTTATCAAGAGGCCGGGTGCATGCGGCGACAAATAAGAGCGCTCCGCACATCCCGATTCTCAGTAAAGTTGTCAACAGATAATCTTTCGGCATCAGAATAAAAAGGCTTAGTTCAGTGATTTGGCCTCGCCTCCCGACTTGCTACCCAGTGCTCCCCAGACGCCGTAACTGCTAACCCCCAACTTTTTTTCAGCGCCTGCCGGGTCGCCGGACTCGATAGTCTCATCGATGAAGACGATCGACCCGTCCGCCATGAGACCGAGCACTCCACCGCGGTGGCGGCTCCGCGGGGGAAGAACGGCGGAAGCAGTATTCCACCCGTTATTGCAAAGACCGTTGTTTGGAGGAAGCACTGTCGTAAAACCGTTGTAGAGTGTTCGGCCATCGATCCACCGCGTTCCAACAGACCGATTCGTATCGGTGAGTCCCCCAGATGAATAACCGTTTCGGGTGTAACTGTTCTGGCAATTTACCGGGCTCGTCGTGTTCGCATTACTGTTCGCGTAGGCATCATTGACAGGCGCGAACCCACTAATTATGCCACTTGCTGCTGATAGTGTAGGCCGTACGCACTCCGACATTGCGACTGTCTTGCTCAGCCCATCAGTCACCTCTGAAAATCGGACGCTGCTTTCCCGGCCGAAAAGACCTCGTAAGTCTGACGGGTTGACGCGAATGTCTGAATCAAGTTCGTTGACGCGATCTCCGAGACAAAAAACATAGTTGTTTTGTCCCAAAGTGGTGATAGCTGTATTGGGCGGATCGTCTGAGGGGCAGAGCAGCAGGCTGAGTTGGGTTTTGTATGAACTGCTGCTGCTATTCCAGACCCACGTTGGCACAGGTCCGATTTCATCGAAAAGTGCCTGTGCTTCCAAGTATGGGAGAAGGAGAAAATATCCACTGAGGCGGCCGATCGTGCCGGTTGGAACGGGTCTGGTCGTTGTGC
>CALAZQ010000128.1 GCA_937926325.1 uncultured Planctomycetaceae bacterium
AGCCTGACCGACACGGCTTTGCATGTGGTCTACCTGATGGACGGGGCGAACCCACCGTCTCAGGCCGCCCTGCCCCCTGGCCCGGACGGAACGCTCATCGTGGCCACCGGCGACTACAACGGCGACCGAATCGGCGACCTCATCTGGGCTGCGGTCGGTTCCAGCACGGTCGAGCAGCAACTGATGGGCTATGACAGTGGCCCGGTTGTCGAGTCGCAAAACACCGTGGTCGGAGAGGCCGGCACAGAGGTTGAGGACTCGGCTGCCTTCTGGGGCCGCAACCTTGTCTGGCGGTCGCTGGCCAGCGGCCTCGATTCCGTCTGGACGATGTCGGGCTCTGAGCCGCTCGCGAAAAAAACCTACGGTGGAAGCCTCGAGTGGCGGTTGATCCGCCGACCCGGTGCCGGCTGAAAAAGCTCTTTCTCACCCTCCGTGGAAAAAGCCATCCACGGCCCTCGCCCGCGAGGAGACTTTTGCCGCCCCCGAGCCGGTGATACACGCAGGCTTGATGCGCTCTAAGCCGCGCAGCGGTCGGAAGGCTGTTCGGCGGTGGCAGGCGGGTGAACCGGCTGGTCGGGCTGACGGCCAGAGCGACGCCGGGTACCGAGCCGCCTGATCTGGCCGCCGAGTCGGCGGCACTCCCGGGCCAGCTTGCGCCGGACACGATGGTACTCACGTCGCAGTTTCACTGACAGCGGGCTGTTCTTGCGGCTGAGGCGTTCAAGCGTTGCGGCAAGCTCGTGGCGGACCATCAGAAGTTCATCACCTCGTTGGTCGTGGTCGCTCTGGATCTGTGCGTGGGCGGCGCGGGCGTTATGGGCGGCTGCCTCCCAGGATGCGGCCTGCGCCCGCGCGGCATCCAGCTGCTGCTGCAGGGTTTCAGTTGTTTGACGGATCCGGTCGCGATCGGCGGTGATCGCGGCCAGGGCGGCCGTGCCGGCCGCCAGTCGATCAGCGGTGGTTTGAAGCTCGCGCTGGTGCGTTGCGATGGCAGCCTGGTGGCATGCATCGGCCTCGGTCCGCTGCCCCTCGAGCTGCTCGACAGTCTTTCTGAGCGACTCGCAGTCGCGAGTGAGTGTCTCGATCGTGGCGTGAGCTGCGGCATGCGCGGCCGTCAGGGCCTCCAGCTGCGGCTTGAGCGCCCGGGCCACATCGGTTTCGTGGCGGCTGGATTGAAGCGCCGTAGTGAGCCGGTTTCGTTCGGCCCGCTCGTGAACCAGATCGGCCCGCTCGTGAACCAGATCGGCCCGCAACCCTGCCGCGTCGGCTTCGGCAGCGGTCGCCCGACGCCACTCGGCCACGGCCAGTGGAATAAGCGAACCGGCAACGTCCCCCTGACCCGGCTGCGGGCTGAAGTCTTCCGCAAGCGGCGTCTTCGACTCGGCCAGCTGCTGGAGCCGCCGGTAGACCGCAATCACCTCGGCATCACAGGCGGCCAGCAGCTTGCCGCGTGCTGAGGCCGTATCTTGGGTGAGCAGCTCGTCCTGGAACCGGCCGGACGGCGTGCCCAGATCAACCCCGAGGGCCACGCTGACGCGGGCAAAGCAACGGCGGGGATCGGCGACAATATCGGCCAGCTCGACCAGCACGCAGCGGTCGGGGTGCCGCCCCTGGAACTGCTCAAGCTCTTGGTTGTAGTGTTGCCAGATGTCGATTGCCAGCTGGGGGTTCCAGACGAAGGTCGGATCTCCGCGTCGAAAGAGTGAATCGACGACTTCCCATGGCCGACGGAAAACCAGCAGGAACCGGGCTTCGGGTATGAGGTCCGCCCAGAAGTCGAGAAACAGCGTCGTGCGGGGCTCTTTCCAGCCCCAGGGGCCGTCGTGGCGGCGACGATGCTCAACCAGCAGCCGTGCCTCGGGCAGCAGCCCATCCGGAACAACGCATGCAGACCGGGAGGTGAATCCCTCCAGGCCAAGGCCGTTGGCGGCAAGGGCCCGCTGGTGGAACTCATAGATCTGACGATCCTCAAAATGACCGGCTCGATTGCCATGCGACGGACCGAGCAGGTCGTCACCGAGGTGAACGCCCGCATCAGCGATAAGCGACGCCGTCAGGGATGTGCCAGAGCGGTGCATGCCGGCGATGATGACCGCCGGATGCCGCGGTGGAACGGGTGGAGCCATGGAGGGATTCCTTGCAGGGTCAGCAACCAGAACTCTACACACGAAAGGGGGGGGCATGGAAAGGCCAAATTTCCTCCGCGCGGTCTGAAAGTGCTGTTGCCCTGTGCCCCACGGATTCTTAGCCTCCCACCGCCTATCGCACGATCTCGGCCCGCTGCGGGTCGAGGTCCAGCAGCCTGTCCGACTTCCGTTCCAAAGCAGTGTCTATGCCCGATCAACGCCCACTTTTCGTCACCGGTGGCGCCGGCTTTATCGGCGGTGAGTTTGTCCGTCAGGCTGTTGCCAGTGGCCGGCCGGTAATCAATCTCGACAAACTGACCTACGCCGGGAATCTTGATTCACTGGCGACGATCACTGCCGACCCGCGGTATCTGTTCGTGGA
>CALAZQ010000129.1 GCA_937926325.1 uncultured Planctomycetaceae bacterium
TCAGCAGGCCGTTGAGGCCGATGTTGTCAACGAAGACCCCGTAGGGCAGGTTGCGGCCCGCCCCCGTTCCGTTTCCGACCTGAATTCGCCCGGTGAAATCATGCCGGACCGCCTTGACCTTTGCCTTGATGGTCTGGCCGGGACGAATCTGCAGGCTTAGCGGAGCAGGGGAGGCAGCCGCAGCCTCGTCGGCATCCCCGCCGGCAGGAGTCTCGGGATCGGCCGACACGATCGCAATCGTGACCTTCGGGGGATCAGCCAGGGTGATATTGCCGAGGTCACCCAGCGACTGCACCGGATCGACGACCGGCAGGCCGCTGGGTGTCGTCGTCGCCACCGCGGTCGCCGTCACCCGCACTGCCTTGTCGAGTGGCTCATCAGGGTCGGCGGCATCATCGGCCGCCGACAGCACACCGGAGGCACGGAACTGGCCGGCCTCGATCTCAATCGGTCCATGAAAGCTGAAGCCGGGCGGCAGGTTATCAACCTCGATCCGAATCGGCCCGTCATAGCCCTCAACGCGGCTGGCGGTGAAGACGAGTTCCCGGCCGCTTCCCGGGCTGACCTTGGGATCCTTGCCACCCACCGCGACGCTGAACGATGGCCGCGGCGACCGGATGGTCAGCGTGTAGTGAAAGTTGGGCTGCGCAGCCGAGGCCCCAAAGCCTCGCGTATCGGTGATGCGGACGACGTACTCGCCGTCAGCCGGCGGCGTGAAAATCAGCTGTGAGTCGGTGCCCAGCCGTCGCTGGGGTTCGTCGTCGTTCTCCCAATAGACGGGGAAGACCGGCAGGCCGTTGGGCACCGGCTCGCTCCCCGCTGGCAGCGGCCGGACGATCCAGGCCGGCTCGCCGAGGGCGTGGGTGACCGCCGTGGTGCCAAAGAACGTGTGCCGGTTGCCGAAGCCTGGATAGACTTCAAAGCCTGAGTCGGGGCCCCGCGGATAGAACCAGAGCCGTACCGCCTCGCCACCGACAAAGAGGTATTCATCGAGCTCCATCTCCCGCCAGTTATGGACCCGGAAGTCTCCCGACTGGGTTGAGTTCTTGCCCCGAAACGTCAGCCAGGAATCACGGGTGGCCTGCAGCAGCAGCCGTTCAATCGGCCGGCCGGCGGCATCGAGCACTTCGATCTTTGAGTCGAGCCGCGACTTCGACCGGGCGGCATTCACCTCAAGCAGCACCGGCACCCCCGCCCGGCCCGTAAACCGGAAGCAGTCGGCATCCTGGGGATGGCCAATGGTGCCCGTGATGCTGGCTGGCCAGCTGACTGCCTCAGCGGCGGCGGGCTGGTCATTCGGCTCAGACTCGGTGTGGGTGGCCAGTTCGGTGGACGGCTCGGTCCTGGCGGCAACGATCTGTGCCTGGGCCGGCTGCGTTGCTCGCCGTGCCAGGGCCGGGTCGGTCGTGATCGCCAGCACATCGAGGCTGCCATCCATCCGGCCCAGCAGCAGCTGGCTGTCCACGGGCTCAATCGCTGTCACCACATCGCTCTGGGTCGGGTAGACCTGCTCGATGACGAGCTCGGGCAGGCTCCAGCCGGTCAGGGTGCGATCCTCGGCGGTGCTGAGCAGATGGCGGCCATCGGCGGAAATGGCGATTGCTGTCACCGGGCTCTCGTGGGCAAAGCGGGAGAAGACCACCGGGTTGATTGCCGGCTCGGTCACCGAGACCAGTTCCCAGACATGAATTCGTTTGTCCCGGCCGGCCGCCAGCACCCGGTCGCCAGCTGGAGAGAACAGCACCCGGTACACCTCTGCCTGCGGCTGCGACAGCGTGTCGAGCCGCACTCCATCGGCAGCCCGCCAGAGCTTCACCGTCTCATCAGCACTGGCCGAAGCCAGCAGCCCACCGCCGGGGTGCCAGGCCAGATCGAAGACAGCGCCGTTGTGGACGGTGTTTTCCCAGTGCAGGCTGCCATCGGCCACCCGCCAGACCTTCACCGCCATGTCATAGCCAGCGGTCGCCAGCAGGCTGCCATCGGGGGAGAACTCGGCGTCATAGAGGAGATCGCGATGCCCCTCGAACCGGCTGAGCAGTTCGCCCGTGGCGGCATCCCGCAGTTCGGCCAGACCGAACAGCCCCGGCAGACCGCCGGCAAGCACCAGCCGTTTTCCGGTCGCATCAAAATGCACCGCCGTGACCTTGCCAGGCAGATCCGAAATTGTCTGGGCTGCCGACAGCTGCAGCTGCCCCGCTGGGTCTCGGGGAATCAGCTCGAGGCTGCGGCCCCGGGCCACGGCCAGCCGGTCACCGGTCGGCGAGACCGCCACCGCCGTGATCGGCTTGCGGCCGGGATAGTGGGGCAGGGCGGGTACGGCCAGCGTGGTAAGGATCGAGCGGTCCTCAGCCGGCCCCGGGGCTCCGGCGGCAATCCAGGCCTCGATCGCGGCGACTGCCTCGGCCGGTAGCTGTGGCTCATCGATTGGAGGCATGTGGTCGGAGTCGGTGCTGCGAATCCGTTGAATCATCACCGAGCCGTCGATGCTGCCGGGGCTGACCGGGTCGCCGGAAAACTCACCCCCCCGCCGAAACGAGGCAAAGGTTTCCACCGACAGGCCACCCTCGGCGTCACGGTCGTTGTGACAGCCGGCGCAGTATGTCCGCAGCAGCGGGGTGATGTCGTGCTCGTAGGAGGGGGCCGCGAAGGCCGGCACCGCACAAACCAGCAGGAAGCTGA
>CALAZQ010000130.1 GCA_937926325.1 uncultured Planctomycetaceae bacterium
TCCGCCGGGCGGCACCGCCGCGGAGAATGCCCGAGAGAGGATTTGAACCTCCACCCAGTTACCTGGACAAGAACCTGAATCTTGCGCGTCTGCCAATTCCGCCACTCGGGCAAGTGGGGCGGACGGAGCGCGAGGCCCCGGCACCCCGTGATGCTACCAGCCTCTGTGCGGCTGGCAAGTGACCGAGAGCGGCGGCCCGCCGCCGCCCGCTTGCGGCTATTCCGGGAACAGCCGCGTCGAGAGATACCGCTCGCCGAGGTCGGGCAGGACCACCACCACCATTTTACCGGTGTTCTCCGGCCGACGGGCCACCTCGAGCGCCGCCCAGGCGGCGGCTCCGCAGCTGATGCCACACATCAGGCCCTCGCGTTTGGCCATCTGGCGGGTGGTCTCCATCGCGTCCTCGTCATCGACTTTGATCACCTCGTCGATGACGTCGAGGTTGAGAATGTCGGGGATGAAGCCGGCCCCGATTCCCTGAATCGTGTGCCGGCCCGGCTTGATCGGTTCGCCGGCCAGCTTCTGGGTGATCACCGGACTGTTGAGGGGCTCAACCGCGACCACCCTGAGGTCGGGCTTCTTGGCCTTCAGCGCCTCGCCACAGCCGGTGATGGTGCCACCGGTGCCGACGCCGCAGACCAGGATGTCGATCTGGCCATCGGTGTCGGCCCAGATTTCTTCGGCCGTTTTCCGGCGATGCACCTCCGGATTGGCCGGGTTTTTGAACTGTTGCGGCATGAAAAACTGACTGCTGGAGTGCGAGATTTCCTCCGCATGGCGGACGGCCCCCGGCATGCCCTCAGCCGCCGGCGTCAGCACCAGTTCGGCCCCGAGGGCCTTCAGCATCCGGCGGCGTTCGAGGCTCATGCTCTCGGGCATGGTCACCCGCAGTTTGTAGCCCCGGGCCGCGCAGACATAGGCCAGCCCGATGCCGGTGTTTCCGCTCGTCGGCTCGATCACCACGGTGTCGGGGCCGATCCGGCCGTCCTGTTCACCGGCATCGATCATGGCGCAGGCAATCCGGTCCTTCACGCTCCAGAGGGGGTTCATGTTCTCGATCTTGGCGATGACCGAGGCGACGCAGCCCTCGCTGACCCGCCGCAGCCGCACCAGCGGAGTGCGGCCGATGCACTGCGTGATGTCGTCGCGAATACCCATCGGAACGGTTGTGGCGGTCATGGCCTTCCTCCTCGTGTAGCAAACGGAATTTTCCGCATTATCGGCAATCTCGATCTGATTGTGGAGTTTTTTCCGGCGGATGCCGGCCCGGCGGTCGGCGAAATTCTCTTGATCCCCCTCGCCAAACGGCCTAACTTCCCGCCGCGGCCCATGGTGGGAGCCGCGCGGGCAGTATCAGCATCGCCATCGGAGGGTGAGATGACGGACAATTCGCGAGCGAAACGGGAATTCTGCCGGCGAGGGTTCGCTGTTTTGGTCTGCCTCATTGCGGCGTCCCCCGGCAGTTGGGCCGCCGAGCAGCCCCGCCCGGCGTCCGCGGCGGCCAAGCCGGCCGCCGTCGTCAATGGGGTCGATATCACCACAACCGAACTCGCGACTGCCTGTCTGGAACGGTACGGCTCGGTGGTCGTCGGCACGCTGATCAACAAGGCCATCATTGAGCAGGCGATCGCCAACCAAAATATTTCGGTGACAGCCGCCGACATCGATGCCGAAATCGACTCGATGTCACGTCGCTTCAAGGTCTCCCGCGAGCAGTGGCTGGCGTTGATCGAGCGGGAGCGGGGCGTCAACGAGCAGCAGTACCGCAATGACATCGTCTGGCCGATGATCGCCCTGAGGCGGTTGGCCCGGGGCAGCATTGAGCCGACCGACCAGCAGCTGCAGCAGCAGTTTCAGAACCAGTTTGGCCCGACGGTGAAGGCCCGCATCATCGTGCAGCGAACAGCGGCTGACGCCGAGGCCGTGCGGGCTGAGGCGGTGGGCGATCCTGATGCCTTCGGTGCATTGGCTCGGGAGAAGTCGGTCGACGTCGGCAGTGCCAGTGTCGGGGGCTGGGTGCAACCGATCCGGCGGTATGCCGGCTCGCCCGCCTTCGAGCAGGCCGCCTTCGCCCTCGCCCCCGGCGAGATCTCTCCCGTCATCCAGGTCGCCGACCAATTCATTGTGATCAAGTGCGAGGGCCGGCTGCCGCCGGCCGACGTGCAGTTTGCCGATGTCCGAAATCAGCTCGCTGACGCCTTGCGGGAAAAGCAGGCCCGCGAACAGTCGACCCAGGTCTTCAGCCGGCTGCAGCAGGCAGCCACGATTGAGAACGTCCTCAACGATCCGGCCAGCCGGGCGACCAGCCCGGAGGTGGCGGCCCGCGTCAACGGGCAGCCGATTCCGCTTGCCGAGGTTCGTACGGTCTGCCTGGAGCGGTACGGCAGCGACGTGCTGGAAACGCTGATCACGCAGGTGCTGCTCAACCAGGCCCTCAGCCGGCAACAGCTGGCGGTGACTCAGGCTGACATCGATGCCGAAGTCACCCGGGCGGCCGAGACGCTCGGCTTTCGCACGCCCAGCGGCGAGCCCGACATCGACGCCTGGCTGGAACGGGTGAGCCGCGAGCAGAAGCAGCCGGTGAAGCATTACATCGACGACATCGTCCGGCCGACCGTCGCCTTGAAGAAGCTGATCGGCACCGTCCCGGTGACCCGGGAGGATCTCGACAAGGCCTTCACCGCCACTTTCGGCCCGCGGGTCCGTTGCCGGGCGATCGTGCTCGATAATCAGCGGCGGGCCCAGGAGGTCTGGCAGTTGGCGAGGCAGCAGCCGACGGCGGAAAAAATCGGCGACCTGGCTGAGCAGTACTCGGTCGACCCCACCAGCAAGGCGTTGCGGGGTGAGGTGCCGCCGATTCAGCGGTTCGGTGGGCAGCCGACCCTCGAACGCGAGGCCTTCGGCCTGAAGCCGGGTGAACTCTCGGGGGTGATCCAGATCGCCGACCGGTTCATGGTGCTGTTCTGCGAGGGCTTTACCGAGCCGGTCGAGGTAACCTTTGCCGAGGTACGGGATGAGCTTTATCGCGACATTCTCGAAAAGAAGCAGCGAATCGAGATGGGCCGGTATTTCACCCACCTGCGGCAGTCGGCCGCCATCGACAACTTCCTCGCCGGCACCAGCCAGTCGCCGGTCGCCGCCAAACAGCCTCCCCGCCCGCTGCCGGCGGCTGGGAAGATGCCGGCCTCAACCCTCAGCCGCCGCGAGGCGAAGGAACTGTCCGAGCCCCGGGCCGGCAGCCGCCGCCCTCAGGCCCCCGCGGGCGTCCAGCCGGCCACTTTCGAGGCGCCAGCGGCAAAGCGGCGGTGATCTTGGCCCGAACAGACGGAAAGGGCCGGTCCACTGTTGCAGCCGCAGCCCGATCACTCCCGGTTGCTGCCCTTCGACGTTAGGATGGGAGAAACCCACGGACGTCGCCATGACCGCACATGCTGCCAGTTCTGAAAGCCATCGAGGGGCCTCTCGCCAGCCGGTGGCTGCCGATGCCACCGCCGTCTTTCGGCCCGCGACCCGGATCGAGCAGCTGCCGCCGTATCTGTTCGCCCGGATCAATAAGCTGACCTACGACAAGCGGCGGTCGGGCTGCGATGTGATCGACATGAGCATGGGGAACCCCTCCGATCCCCCGGCCCAGTTCATCATCGACAAGCTGGCCGAGGCGGCCAACGATCCCCGCAGCCACGGCTACGCCCCGGCCAGCGGCATCGCCAGCCTGCGGCGGGAGGTCGCCTCGCGGTACCTGCGGAAATGGGGTGTTCGGCTCGATCCCGATGCCGAGGTGATCAGCACGCTGGGCTCAAAGGAGGGCTTCGGCCATCTCTGCCTGGCGGTGATCAACCCCGGTGATGACGTGATCGTGCCGGCGCCGTCCTATCCGGCCCACGTCTACGCCGTCGCCCTGGCATCAGGGAATCCGCTGGCAATCGACACAACCCAGCCCGACAGATTTCTGGCGGCCGTGGCTGAACGCTGCGAGAGCCCCGCGGGGCCGCCCCGGCTGTTGGTCGTGAACTTCCCCCACAACCCCACCACCACCGTGGTCGAGGCAGACTTCTACACCGATGTCGTCGCCCTGGCCCGGCGGCATGGATTTCCGGTGATCTCCGATCTGGCCTACGCCGACGTCACCTTCGACGGCTATGAGTCGCCGAGCATTCTCGCCGTCCCGGGCGGCAAGGACCTGGCGGTCGAGTTCACCACGATGAGCAAGGGCTTCAGCATGGCCGGATGGCGGGTCGGCTTCTGCGCCGGCAGCCCGCAGATCATCAAGGCCCTCGGCACGGTGAAGACCTATTACGACTACGGCATGTTCCGGCCCATTCAGGTTGCCGCCGTCGTCGGCCTGCGAGATGGTGAAGCAGATGTTGTCGCCCAGTCGGAGGTCTATCAGCGACGGCGGGATGTCCTCTGCGAAGGCCTCGCCCGGATCGGCTGGCCTGTCGATGTGCCCAAGGCCAGCATGTTTGTCTGGGCCCGCATCCCGGAACCCTTCGCCAGCGAGATGAGCAGCATGGACTTTGCTGCCAAACTGCTCGAAGAGGCCGATGTGGCGGTCAGCCCCGGGGCCGGCTTTGGTCCGGCGGGCGAGGGCTTCCTGCGGATGGCCCTGATCGAGAATGAGAACCGCATCCGGCAGGCCGTCAAACAGATCGGCCGTGCGATCGGGCCGGCGCTGCGAGCTCCCGCAGCACCGGCCCGGTAGTGTCCCTCGGATTCCGGTCGAGCATCGCCGCTCGATCAGCCCAGTTCCGGCAGGATCGCCTCAGCTTCGGCCGCTTCGCGGAGCTTTTCGAGCGCCTTCGCCTCGATCTGCCGCACCCGCTCTTTGGTGACCCCGAGGGCCGAGCCGACCTCTTTGAGGGTCTGCGGCTCGCGCTCGTGGTCGAGGCCGTAGCGACGGATGATGATGGTCTGTTCCCGCGGCTCGAGCCGATCGAGAAACTTCTCGACCTGATGCAGCCGATCCGACTCGGCCAGTCGCCGCTGGGTCTCATCGGTCCGGTCATCCGGCGCTGTCTGCAGCATCTCCATGTCGGCCGCGCGGAACCGATCCCGCCGCTTGTGTTCGTCGGGGATGGTCCGGGCATAGTTCTTCATGATCGCCCACGAGGCATAGGTGCTGAACTTGTTGCCCCGGGCATAGTCAAACTTTTCCACGGCCCGCATCAACGACATGTTGCCGTCACTGACCAGGTCGAAAAAACTGTCTGACGCCGTCACCCGTCGCTTGGCAATCGAGACGACCAGCCGCAGGTTGGCCCGGACAATCCGATTCTTCAGCTCGACAATCTCGCCATAGATCGCTTCGATCTGATCCATCAGCCGGGCGTTGGGCCGCTCGGGCTTCAGCTGCTCACGCAGCTGCGATGCCTTGTGCTTGAGGTAGTTGAATTTGCGGAACAGCCAGACCTCCTGCTCGCGGGTCAGCAGGGGAACCTCGTACAGACTGGCCAGGTAGGCCGGCAGGCCAGCCGGCCGCCGCACCCGCTTGCCGGCATCGGGGTTTTCCGGGAAGGCCTGAAAGACAACCTTTTCCGCGCTCTTCCGCGAGAACAGTGCGTTGGGGATGTAATCGAGCGGCAGCTGGCTGATCGCCTCGAACCGCTGTGCCAGAATGACCCGATAGATGCTCGCCTTGCTGCGGCGATACCGGCGGGCGATCGACTCAACCGTCTCACCCTGCTGGTAGTGCTGGTAAATCCGGACGCAGCTTTCGGGGCGAAGCTTCCCATCCGATCCCGGGAAGACAGCCGACTCGGGATGATCCTGGTCGTACCGCTTGATCGTATAGCGGATCGTTTCAACGCTGCGGTTGAGCCGCCGGGCAATCCGGCGATGCACATCGGCCGGGCAGGCTCCGGCGACCGCCAGCCGGCGGGCCCAGGCAATGATCCGGTCGTGCTCTTCTGTGGAGAGTTGGCTGAACCGGCTTCCTCGCTGAATCCGCAAGGGATTTTCATGCACAAACCGTTCGACGGCGCTGGCCAGAAAGCCGACCCGCTTGCGACCATCGATCGTCACCCGTTGGGCAACGAGACCATGATCCCGCCAACGCGAGATGGTTTTGGTCGAAACATTGAACCGCTTCGCCAAATCTTCGATTGAAAGAACCTCATCGGCGACAACAGGAAGCGAACCCGGAGCAGAGGAAACGTCGCTTCCCCCGACTGGGCTGCTTTCGTCCCGATAGAGACGCATGAATGGAACGGACGTGTTGAAAACGTTGGAACGCATGAGAATCCTCCTTGGTGGAGATCAACCGACTGGTGTCTTCCCCCGAAAAAACCCGGAGTCGCCCCTGACGCGACCGGCGGAACTTTTCGGCTTCCGACCTCCAGTGTTGTGTCCCCAAAGTGACCAGCCGACCGAACAGGCGTCCACGCACCGAGATCATCCTTGATCCCCTCCACACCATTCTTGCGGACGCCCTAGTTATACGCTCCACGGGTCAAGCCGGTTCGCTGGACACCTGATTTTCTTGAGCGATTTTCGGTCCGTCGGCACAACCGGCAGGCTCGCACCCTGTGGGCCAGGCGATAAGTTCCAATATTTCAGTGGTTTACCTGAATCTCTCAGCCTCGCGGTGGTTCTCAAGCAGTGGCCGCAGTTCTGAGAAAAAAGCTTTTTTGAAGTCCGTTTTCATGCTGGACAGTTGGTATTTCGTTCTGCCTACCAGCTGTCGTGCCACCAACTGTCGCCGCCGGCCGAAAAGTGAAACTGGCGAATGTGCGGAGCAGGGGAACTTTCTGCAAGGCGGCTGACGCTCCTGGCCGATCGCACAGAGAAGTGCTGCTCGTTGCTGAGGGACCGATGACACCGGAAAACCGCACGATTCCGCCAGTAGCCAGCCCGGCTCGCTCGGCTTGTGGGCTATTCGTGGCGGCGGTGCTGGCCGCAGTTCTCGCCAGCCCGGAGGCTGCCGTTGCGGCAGACTCCCTGCCGGCCGGCCGGGCCGGCAACTGGCAGGTGCTGACACGGTTTTCTGCCAGCGGCAGCCTGCGGGCCGCGGTGGCCGCCCCCATCCCGCCCGACGAAGAAACTCCGCCCGGGGAGACTGCAACGCTCGAGGTGGTGGAGCATGCCGTCGCGGTCAATGCAACCCTGCAGTACGTCGAGCGGCCCGCCGCAGCCGCGGCGAGCGGGGTGGCTGGCCGAACCGTCGAGCGGCACTACGACAGGGCGGAAGCGGTCTTGCAGATCGATGACACGACCGTTCGGACGATCCTGCCGTCCGATGCGGAGGTGGTGCTGATCACTGCGGCGGACGGTCGCCTGCACCCCTGGCTGGCCGACGGCTTTGTTACCCGGGAAGAGCGGGACCTGCTCGCGCTGCCTTTTGATCCCGCCTGGCACGCTGCGGTCAGCCCGCCGGCGGCTGCCGCGGCGGGAACAACCTGGCCCCTCACCACCGACGGCCTGGCTGCGTTGCTCTGCATCGACACCGTCACCGGGGGCGAGGTGACCGCCACCGTCAAGCAGGCTGAAGCCGACCTGCTGACAGTCAGCCTCGCCGGTGAGGTCAGGGGGGCGGTGGATGGCGTCCCGACGGTGATCGATCTGTCGGCCAGCTACCGCTGGGATGCCAGCCAGTTGAGCGACACCGGACTGATTGGCCTTGAGGCACAATTGCACGAGCGTCGGCAGGCCGGGCATATCACGCCCGGACTCGACATCGAGGCCACAGTCGAGATCACCCGCCGCCAAGCAGTTGCAGCGAGTGACGACAGCCGGCAGGCCCCGACAACGTTCGCGACCGCCTCCCGGCCTCCGCGGCGGGGCCCCGGTCAGCCCGGCAGCCTCTGGCTGAGCGACCCTCACGGCCGTTTCGATCTGGTGTACGACACCCGCTGGCGGGCGATCGAGCAGCAGACCGACCAGACGGTGCTGCGGCTGATCGACGAGGGCCGTCTGCTTGGTCAGGCCAGTATTATTCCGCTGCCTCCCACGGGTGACGCCCCCAGCCTCGCGGCCTTTCAACGCGATATCGAACGCTCCTTGACGGGGCAGTTCAACCACCTCGTGTCGGCGGCTGAATCGAGGCGAAGCGACGGCACCCAGATTCTGCGGGTTGCGTCCGATGGCGAGGCCGATGGCCTGCCGTTTCGCTGGGTTCATTATCATGTGACCGGGGCGAATGGCGGTCAGGCGACCCTTTCGTTCATGGTCGAGTCGGGCCAGCTCGAGCGGTTCGGCGAGGCTGACCAGCAGCTTGTTGACGGCTTTGCGGTCGCCGGGCTTGCGGACTGACCGCGGGCTGTCGGCAAACATAAAAACGGCGGAATAACCTCCCGACCGCTTGACTGCCCCCCGCCCTGATTGAAATACTGAGCGTTTTGCCAACAGCGTCGGGGTGTCCCCGGACGGCCGGTGCCTGCCTTCGGGTGCGGCCGGCCGATGTGGTAGGAAAAGGAGTTGTGCCGTGGTGGAAGGTGCGTGGATGAGCCAGCCCGCCCGGTAACAGCTATCGCGGGTTTGGAGCATTTGGCCATCGAGAAACAGCACCGCATCAACGACCAGATTCGAATCTCACCGGTTCGAGTGATCACCTCCGAGGGTGAGCAACTGGGGATCATTCCCACCGACGAGGCATTGGCTCGCGCCCAGTCGACAGGGCTCGACCTTGTCGAGGTGGCCCCGAATGAGCGTCCGCCCGTCTGCCGAATCATGGACTTCGGCAAGTTCAAGTACCAGCAGAAGAAAAAACAACACAAGACCCACGTCCACCAGACCAAACTCAAGGAGATTCGCCTTCGGCCCAAAACCGGCGAGCACGACATCGAATTCAAAATCAACCAGGCCCGGGGCTTTCTAAGCCACAAGGACAAGGTGACCGTATCGGTGATCTTCCGGGGCCGGGAAATGGCTCACATCGATGAAGGGCAGCGGATCATGCGGCAGGTGATCGAACAACTCGAGGACATCAGCAAAGTCGAATCGTCACCCCAGCAGACCGGCCGCCGGCTGATCTGCACCCTGGCCCCGCGGTAGCCGCTGCCCGCAACCGATCCGAATGGTGATTCACGGGCCGAATGACCGAGACCACTCAGAAGAACAGAGGAGCAACCGATGCCAAAGCAGAAGACTCACAAAGGAACCAAAAAGCGGTTCCGAATGACCGCCAACGGCAAAGTAAAACATCGCCGCAGCGGCACCAGCCATCTTCAGGTTCGGCTTTCCGCCAAGCGAAAGCGAAACCTGCGGGGAACCGGCGTGCTTGCCAAGTCAGACACGTCGAATATCGTTGAGGCCCTCGCCTCGTACAGCTACTGACCAAGGCCGCCACTTCCCCAGCCCTCCCCCTGACCAGCAGACCAAGCCCAGACCCCCGAGGATTCGATGCGTACCAAAAATGTTGTCCCCCGACTGCGGGCGAAGAAGCGGCTGTTCAAGCGGGCCAAGGGTTCGGTCGGTGGGCGGAGCCGGTTGCTCCGAACAGCCAAAGAGTCGGTGATCAGGGCCGGTGTGTTTGCCCACCGCGACCGCCGTCGCCGCAAGCGTGATTTCCGCCGGCTCTGGATCATCCGCATCAACGCGGCCTGCCGCGAGCGGGGCCTGCGGTACAGCCAGTTCATCGCTGGCCTGGAAAAGGTCGGCTGTGAACTCGACCGGCGGACACTGGCGGAGATGGCCGTCCTCGACCCCACCGGTTTTGATGCCGTCGTCAGCCGGGTCCGGGAAGGCCTCGGCCTGCCGGAATCGGCCGTCGCCTGAGCGGGCGGTTTTCTGAGACGCCCTTTGGAACGGTCCGCAACTCGTGTCGCACGTTTCACTCGAAGCCTTCGTTGCCGAACTCGATGAACTGCGGACCGAAGCGGAGCGAAACCTCGCGGACGCCACGGATGCGGCAGCCCTCGAGACCGCGAGGGTCAGCCTGCTCGGCGCGAAAAGTGGCCGGCTGAAGCTCGCCCAACGGGGGCTGGGCCAGCTGGCGAAGGCCGACAAGCCGGCCGGTGGCAAGCACTTCAATGCTGTCAAGCAGGCCGTGGACGAGCTCTTCTCGGCTGCTCAAGCGCGGATTACCGCGGCGGCTGCCGGCCCCATCGCCGCCGCGATCGATGTCACCCTGCCGGGTGAGCCGATTCGGCTGGGGCGGGTCCATCCGCTCAGCCAGACGATCCGCCGGGTGGCGGCCATCATGGGGCATCTCGGCTTTGAGGTGGTCGACGGGCCTGAGGTCGAGGACCAATGGCACAACTTCGAGGCACTCGCCATTCCTGCTGAGCATCCCGCCAGAGACCCGCTCGACAACTTCTACCTGTCGGTCGCCTCCCATGCCGAACCGCTGCTGTTGCGGTCCCAGACCAGCACCGTGCAGATCCGCGTGATGGAGCGGCGGAGTCCACCGCTGCGAATCGTCTCGCTGGGCCGGGTCTATCGTCCCGACACGGCCGATGCGACGCACTATCCGATGTTCCATCAGGTGGAGGGCCTGCTGGTCGAACCGGGGATCACCATGGCACACCTCAAGAGTGTGCTGCGGTCCTTCGCCTCGAGCTTTCTCGGTGGTGACGTTCATGTGCGGTTTCGCCCGTCGTTCTTCCCCTTCACAGAGCCGAGCGTCGAGGTCGACATGGAGTGGAACGGCCGCTGGATCGAGATGGGTGGGGCCGGCATGGTTGACCCGGCTGTGCTCGAGGCCGTCGGCTACGATCCCGACGCGGTCAGTGGCTTCGCCTTCGGCCTCGGGGTGGAGCGAATTGCCGCCCGGCGGTTCGGGGTGGCGGACATCCGGGACTTCTACCGCAACGATGTCCGCTTCCTCGAGCAGTTCAGCGATCGGGGGCAGGCATGATCGTCTCACTCGATTGGCTCGGGGACTACGTTGATCTGCCACCGGTTGACGAACTGACCGAGCGGCTGCTGCTGGCCGGCCTCAACCATGAGGCCACCGAGGCGGTCGGGGCCGATACGGCGGTCGATCTTGAAGTCACCAGCAACCGGCCCGACTGCCTCGGCCATATTGGCGTGGCCCGGGAGATCGCCGTTCTGTACAGCCGCCCGTTGCGGATTCCTGCGGCTGAACTCCCCGAAGCAGCAGCAAAGGCGGCAGTCGCGGTCGAGATCGAGGCGGGAGACATCTGCCCCTACTACTCAGCCCGGGTTATCCGCGGAGTGACCATCGGCCCGAGCCCCGACTGGCTCGTCCGTCGGCTGGCGACGGTCGGCATCGCCAGTGTCAACAACGTGGTCGACATCACCAACTATGTGATGTTCGAGTGCGGCCAGCCGCTGCACGCCTTCGACCTGGCCCGGCTGGCCGGCCGGCGGATTGTCGTCCGCCGGGCCCGGAGCGGAGAGCCGTTTGTCGCCATCAATCACAAGCAATACGAACTCACCGATGAGATGTGCGTCATCGCCGACGGCTCGCGGCCGGTGGCACTCGCCGGTGTGATGGGCGGGGCCGACACCGAAATCACCCCGGCGACCACCGACGTGCTGCTCGAGTCGGCCCAGTTCGCGCCGCTGCCGGTCCGAACGGCGGCCCGCCGCCTGGTGCTCGGCAGTCCGTCGTCGTACCGGTTTGAGCGGGGGCCCGACCCGGCGGCCGTCGACTGGGCCAGCCGGCGGGCCACCGCCCTGATCCTGGAACTGGCCGGCGGTCAGCTGGACGGTCCGGTCGTCGAGACAGGACGGCTGGCCTGTCGGCCCGCCACGATCCGGCTGCGGCCGGCCCGGGTGGCGGAGGTACTGGGCGTGGCTGTGCCCTCCGAACGCCAGCGGGAGATTCTTCAACCACTCGGCTTTGTCGAGCAGCATGCGGGCGACGAAGCGACCGACTGGCTGGCCCCGACCTGGCGGCGCGACTGCTGGCGGGAAATCGATCTGGTCGAGGAGATCGCCCGGGTCGAAGGCTACGACCGGGTTCCTGAAGATGTGGCTATCGCGGCCCGGCCGGTGCAACGGTCGGCCCGGGAGCGGCTGGCGCGAATGGTGGGCGAGGTCTGCGTTGCGGCCGGCTTCTGCGAGGCGATGACCCGCAGCGTCGTGGCCGAGCCGCTGGAGGCCTGGGGCAGCCCCTGGGGCAGAACTGCGGCACTGGTCTGTCGGCCACCGCTGGTCCGCGGGGCCGACCGGCTGCGGCGGACCCTGCTGCCGAGCCTTGCCGAGGCGCGGGCTGGCAGTCTGGCAGCGGGGGCGGCTCACGGCGACCTGTTCGAGATTGCCCGGGCCTACCTGCAGCGACCGGAGGCGTCCGGGGCGGCTGACTCACCGGTGGCAGAGCCACTGCTGCTGGCAGCGGTGACCGGGGGCGACTTCTTCAAGGCGAAGGGGCTGGCTGCTGCCGTCCTGCGACGACTTGGACTGCCCGAGTCGGCCGCAGCAGCCCTCGGCGATGGGCTGGGGCAGTCAGCCGCAGCGGCTGTCGGCTATCGGCCGCTCGGCAGTGATCTCTTTGCTGCCGGGCGGGCGGCTGAGATTGTGTTGTGCCGGCCCGAACTGCCTGAACGGCGAATTGGCGTGGTTGGTGAGTTGGCCGAGAACCTCTGCGAAGCCTCCGGCCTGACCGCTCCGGTGGCAGCGATTGAACTACGGCTCGATGGGCTCGAGTTTCTGGCCGATGCTGAGCCTGAGCGGCTGCCGCTCAGTGGTCTGCCGGCGATCGACCGAGATATCAACCTGGTGGTCGCTGAGTCGGTGCCTTGGGCGGCGGTTGTGGCGGCCATTGAATCGGTCGGCTGCCGTGAGCTTGAGTCGATCGGGCTCGGTGACATTTGGCGGGATGCGGAACGGCTCGGCCCCGACAAGAAGAGCCTGGTTGTCTCCTTGCGGCTTCGGAGCCACGAGGCCACGCTGTCGGCGGACCAGGCCAACAGCCTCGTCGCCGACATGGTGACCGCCTGCACCCGGGCAACGGGTGGCGTGCTCCGCCGCTAGCCGGCCAATCTGTCTGCACTCCCCGGCGGCAGGATGCCGCCAATGAGCACCAGCGGACAGTCACGAACCTCGGCTTCGTGGCTGTTCGCCCCAAGGAAAGCCGGGCAGGATGCCCGGTCTTTCCGTAAAGCAGGCCGCCGCCAATCAGCACTAGCGGGCGGAGGCCCGCCAAGGAAAGGCCGACACGATGTCGGCGCTTTCCGTAAAGCAGCTGTCGCCAATCAGCACCAGCGGGCGGAGGCCCGCCAAGGAAAGGCCGACACGATG
>CALAZQ010000131.1 GCA_937926325.1 uncultured Planctomycetaceae bacterium
TGTTCGCCGATGGCAAGCCTTGGAGACGGGAATCTAGAATGGATGTGGAGGTTTTCTCATGAGCATTGTCGAGCAGCCACAGGCCGCCGCCCGATCAGCACCAGCGGACTTTGCCAACCGGCGGCAGCCGGTCACGCTGGCGATGTACGACCGCATGATTGCCGCCGGGGTCTTCGACCCGGCCGAGAACCATCCCTTGGAACTCATCGGAGGAGATCTGCACATGATGTCACCGATTGGAGACCGTCATGCCGATGCTGTTGACTGGCTTGCGAGATGGAGTCAGTTGGTCGTCGATCCAGCAGCCGTGCTGGTGCGGATTCAAAACCCGCTGGCGATCCCCGGCTCGGAGAGTGCCCCGCAGCCCGACATCGCCTGGGTGGCCTTCCGTCGCTATGCCGATCGTCGGCCGCAGCCAGCAGAGGTCTCGCTGCTGATCGAGGTGGCCGACACCAGCCTTGCGTTCGACACCGAGGTGAAGGCCGGGCTCTATGCGGCCGCCGGCATCGCCGACTATTGGGTGGTCGATCTCATCAGCCGCGGCGTGATCGTCTTCCGCGATCCTCGAGCGGGCCGGTACGAGACCCGGTCAACCCATCGTGACGGCAACGCCGTCCGGCCACTGGCCCGGCCGTCAGCGGTGCTCGTGCCCGCAGAGCTCTTTGCGACAGAGTGACGCCGGCGGCTCACCGGCTGACTGCGCACCACGCCGACACCCTGCGCAGACTGCGGCAGCCCGAACGGAAAAAGCCGTTCTTCCGCAGTCCCCACAGCTTTTTTGCGCGGACCGGCAACGATTCCGCTACAACTGTGGATTGGCCTGCGCGGTGCCACCTTGGCGTTCCGGTGCCGGCCGAGCAGTCATTCATTGCATTCATTTCTTCGCTCGCCCCCCAGCACTTTTTGTATGAACACACTGGAGCAACGTCTTTTTCATCTCTTTGAACCTCAGGACCGCAAGCGGGCCCGGCGGATCGTGCCGGAGAAGGTGGTCTGCCCCCGGGTCGGCCAGGTGCAGGCCACCCTCGCCGCCGACGATGGCACCAGCCACGAGGTGTTGCTGGAACTCTCGGCCAACCGCCGCGGCGGCATGATTCTCGAAAGCCGCTGCACCAGTCCCGACGGTCGGGCCGGCCGGCCCTGCGCCCTGGTGGCCGCGGTGCTGCTGGAGATCGACCGCCGCGGCCTCCTGGCGGGGATCGCCGAGCAGACCCCCGTCACCCTCGATGTGGTGCCCGACGACGAACCGGCTGACGATGATGACGATGAGGCTGCGCCGGTTTTCTCCGGCAACGGTGCCGATCTGCCAGCCACCGTCGCGGTGACGACCAGCTACTCGGCGGGCGTGAAAACCGTCTCGCGGCACCGCGGTGCCAAACTCAACAGCCCCGGCCCGGCTGGATCTGCCGACCCCACCAGCCGTCGCGGCAGCCGGCAGCCGGCTTGGGCAACAGAGTTGGAAACCCGCCGCCGGCTGGTTGAGCCAGCGGTCCGCTCCGGTGGGGTCGCGCTCGGTGATCTGCGGAAGAGCACCGGCACGCTGATGTTCCTGCTCGACCCGGCTGCGGCTGAGCAGCGAGTGGTGGTCGTCGTGCCCTGCCGCATGGGCCTCGATGAGCTGGGCCAGCCTTGTGGACGGCCCAAGCCGATTACGATCGGGCCGCAGCATGTCAGCTTTGACCAGTTTGATGCCGATGAGCGGCGGGTGCTGGCGGCGCTGGCCGGCACCATGGCCGACGAGGGGCATCATGGCGGCGGGCCGCTCGAGCGGCGAACCATCAGCCGGTTCGTTCTCAGCCGGCAGTCGGCGGCCCGTGATCTGGCGATGCTCTGCGAGCAGGGTCGCTTGGTCCTGCAGCCAGAACCGCGGCGGGATCCCGAGACTGTTGTGCCACTGGTCTGGGATGCGAGCCGACCCTGGGAGTTTGCCCTGGTGGTTGAGCCGGGGGACGACAGCGGCCTTGAGGCCTGCCTCGAGGATGACCTCGCCACCGGCAAACAAAAGCTGGCCCGGCCCAAAAAGGCCAGCCTGAACGGCCTGCTGGTGCGGGGCAGTGAACGGCGATCGCTGCAAGCGCCCCGACTGATCCTGCGGGCCGGATTCCTCGTGCTGGGTGATCGGCTGACCCGACTGGCGGTCGACCCGGCGGTCACCGACGAGCGGACGACGTTGCCGGAGGACGACGATCCCTCGGGCATTCGGGGCTGGATGGATCAGTTCGACCGCCGGGGACCGATCGAACTGGCCGGCTCGCAGATCGACGGCCTGATCGAACGCCTGGCCGGACTGGCCGATGTGCCACGGCTCGAATTGCCGGGCTGGACCGGCTGGCAGGTGGAATCGGGCCGGCCGCAACCCAAACTCGTGCTGGATGACTCACCCTCGGTGGCCGCCACCGCAGCTGCCGACGCAGTCGATCCCGAAGCCACCGTCGGCCAGCCTCGTCGCCGCAGCCGTCGCGGCCGGCAGGCGGTCCAGCTGGGTGGAACAATCTGGTTTGACTACGGCGGCATCCTGATCGCAGCGGACGATCCCGCCGGCGGTGCCGCCGACCCCGCCCGGCGACGGCTCGTCCGCCGCAACCGCCCGGCGGAGCGGGAGGCACTCGCCGCCCTCCCCCGGTTCGGCTTCGGCCCGGCTCGGGCCAATCGGGCTGCCGACGCCGCAGCGGCCGACCCCGCCGTGCATCATGTCGAGGTGCCCCGCTCGCGGCTCGATGCCTCGGTATCACAGCTGGCCGCCGTCGGCTGGGCGGTCGAGGTGGCCGGCCGCCGCTACCGGCCTGCCGGCAGTGTGGCCTGGAACGTGACCAGCGGGATCGACTGGTTCGAGCTGTCGGGCTCAATCGACTTCGGTGGCGTGGTTGCCGATATGCCGGCCCTGCTGGCGGCACTCGCCCGGGGCGACCGGGCCGTCGATCTCGAGGATGGCTCACGCGGCATCCTGCCGGCTGACTTTGCCGAGCAGCTTGAGCCGTTGCTGGCGTTGGCCGACCAGCAGAACGGCCGCCTGCGGTATAGCCGCATGCAGGCGGCCTTGCTCGATGCCCTGATTGCCAGCATGCCGCAGTCACAGGTCGATGATGCCTTTGCCGCGATCCGTGACGAACTGGCTGCCGGTGGCCGGCCCGAGCCCGAGAATGAACCGGATGGCTTTACCGGAACTCTGCGGCACTATCAGCGAGAGGGGCTCGGCTGGCTCACCTTCCTGGAGCGGCTGGGACTGGGCGGCTGCCTGGCCGACGACATGGGCCTGGGCAAGACGATTCAGGTCCTCGCCCTATTCGTCCGGCGGCAGCAGGTGGTCCGCGAGGCCGGCCTGACCCCCCGGCCGTCCCTGGTGGTGGTGCCCAAGAGCCTGATCTTCAACTGGATGGAAGAGGCCCGGCGGTTCGCCCCGCAGCTACGGCTGCTCAACTACACCGGCCAGGAGCGAACCGAGGCGACCGAATCGATCGGCGAACATGACCTCGTGCTCACCACCTACGGCACCCTCCGCCGCGACATCATCCAGCACCGCAAGCTCGAGTTTGACTATGTCGTGCTCGATGAGGCACAGGCCATCAAGAATGCTGCCAGCCAGGCGGCCAAAGCCTGTCGGCTGCTCAAGGCCCGGCAACGGCTGGCCCTGACGGGTACTCCGGTAGAAAACCACATCGGTGAACTCTGGAGCATCTTCGAGTTCCTCAATCCCGGCCAGCTCGGCACCGCCAGCCGGCTGAAGCGGTTCCTGGCCGGTGGCCGCGGCAACGGGGCCGAACTGGTCGCCCGGGCCGTGCGGCCCTACCTGCTGCGGCGGACCAAGTCGCAGGTGCTTGCCGACCTGCCCGAGAAGACCGAGCAGACCCTCTTCTGCGAACTGGGTGAGCAGCAGCGAAAGGCCTATGACGAACTCCGCAGCCACTTCCGGCGGGAGCTGGCCACCCGGATCGGCCAGCAGGGCATCGGCCGCAGCCGGATTGCCGTCCTCGAGGCGCTGCTGCGACTGCGGCAGGCAGCCTGCCACCCGGGGCTCATCGACGCCAGCCGCATCGATGAACCATCAGCCAAGCTCGACAACCTGCTCGAGCAGCTCGGCGAGGTGCTCGATGAGGGCCACAAGGTGCTCGTCTTCAGCCAGTTCACCAGCTTCCTGGCCATCCTCAGGCGGCAGCTCGATGCCCGTAGCCAGGTCTATGAGTACCTCGACGGCAAGACCACCGACCGGCAGAGCCGGGTGGAGCGGTTCCAGGAAGACCCCGACTGCCGGCTGTTCCTCGTCAGCCTGAAGGCGGGCGGTCAGGGTTTGAACCTGACCGCGGCGGACTATGTGTACATCCTCGACCCCTGGTGGAATCCCGCCGTCGAGGCCCAGGCCATCGACCGGGCCCACCGCATCGGCCAGACCCGGCGGGTCTTCGCCTATCGGCTGATCGCCCGCAACACGGTCGAAGAGAAAATTCTGGCCCTGCAAGAGCAGAAGCGGGAACTGGCCGAGTCGATCGTCACCGCCGACACCGGCATCCTCTCCGGCCTCACGGCCGAGGATGTTGAGATGCTGCTTTCGTAGGCTCTCCAGAGGCCTTCCGGTGCGATTCCCGGACAGCCCCAAGCACGTGCCCGAACGCTTATCGAACCCTAACGTTTCCGGAGATGATAAGGGACTGCGTAGACTCCGGGAGTAGTTGCGAGCTGACCACGGGCTGGCGACATTCAGGCGATGCGTGCCCCAATGACTGTTGCGACTTTCGGAGCTGCCCACCCGATGCCTCTGACAACCCTCTCCTCTGGTGCCAGCGTGAAGCCACCCCTGACCCCACCACCAGCCGGCAAGGGGCCGGCGATCAGCTATGACATTCTCGTCGTTGACGACGAGGAGGACCTGCTGGAACTGGTTCGCTATACGCTGTCGAAAGAAGGCCATGCGATCACCTGCGCAGGCACCGGTGAGGATGCCTTGAAGGTGGCCCGCAAGCAGCCACCTGACCTGATCGTGCTCGACCTGATGCTGCCGGGGATCGATGGCCTCGAGGTCTGCCGCCGGCTCAAGGGTGACTCCAAGACGAGAGACATCCCGATCATCATGCTGACCGCCAAAAGTGAAGAGGCCGATGTGATCGGTGGGCTTGACCGCGGAGCCGACGACTACATCACCAAGCCCTTCAGCCCCCGGGTGCTGAGCGCCCGGGTGAAGTCGCTGTTGCGGCGGAAAGAGGCCGAGCTTCGCAGTCAGCTTGAGACGACGATTGAGGTCCGTGAACTGGTGATCCACCCCGGTCGGCACGAGGTCAAGATCGACGGTGAACCGGTCGAGCTGACCTACACCGAATTCGCCCTGCTGCAGTTCCTGGCCAAACGCCCCGGCTGGGCCTATACCCGCACCCAGATCGTCGACGCCGTCAAGGGCGAGGATTATCCTGTGACCGAGCGGTCGGTTGACGTGCAGGTGGCCGGCCTCCGGAAAAAGCTCGGAGCTTTTGGCAGTAACATTGAAACCGTCCGGGGCGTGGGATATCGGTTCCGGGCGTGACGCACCCCGTCCCCGCCAGCACCCGTCCGCATGCCCAGAACCCGGCTCGCCTGGCATCTCTTTGTGACGTTTTTGGTCGCGGTGGGGGCCGTCATGGCCGGCTGCTACTGGCTGGCGTCGTTGCAACTGGCCCGGCTGGCTGACGAGACGCAATTTCAGCAGATGACAGCCCTGGCCACGGGACTGGCCGCCGCCCAGCCAGAGCTCCTTGATGCTGGGGGTCGGCCCGCATTCGAGCGACTCGCCCGGCGGCTCAGCCAGCCGAGTGGAATGGCCTTTGAGTTGCTCGACCACAGCGGCAGGCCGCTGGCCGGTTCGCGGCGGGAGCCGGCCGACGGCATCGACCTGGTTGATCGCTGGCCCGACCCCGAGCGGCTCCTGGCCGAAGCACGTGCCGGCCAGGTGGCCCGCAGCAGCCGCTATGACGCCGGGAGCGGCAGCCGGGTGCTCGCAGTGGCTGTCCCATTCGCGGCGGACGGGGCCGCTGCGGGGATCGTCCGGGTGTCGGCCGATACCCGTTCCGCCGACCAGGATCTCAGCCGAGCCCTGCGGCGGCTGCTGTTCGGCTTTGTCGCTGGCGGTCTGGTCGCCATCGTGATTGGCTGGATGATTGCCATGCGGGTGGCCCGGCCAGCCCGAGAATTGGCTCGGGCCGCTCGTCAGGTGGCCGATGGTGAGGCGGGGGTGCGGATGCCAGGGTCAGAGGTGGCAGAGTTGGCCACCATTGCCGCGGCGGTCGCCGTGCTGCGGGACCAGCTTGTGGAACGGGGCCTGACGATCGGCAGGCAGGACACCCAGCAGGAGGCGGTGCTCGACAGCATGATCGAAGGGGTGCTGGCCGTCGATGTCCGGCAGCGGATTGTCGGGCTCAACCAGGCTGCTGCCTCCCTGCTGCAGCTCGACATCGACGCGGTCGTCCGCCGGCCCCTGCAAGAGGTGATTCGCAATCCCGACCTCCGCCGCTTCGCCCTCCGGGCCATCGACTGCCGTGACCCGGTCGAGGATGACTTCGTGCTGCCTGGGCCGACCGATCACACGATTCGGGTTCGCGGCACCGCCCTGCGCGATCCATCGGGTGAGGGCGGGGCGGTGATAGTGCTCAACGATGTCACCGAGCTTGAGCGGCTGGAGCGGGTGCGGCGTGATTTTGTGGCCAACGTCTCGCACGAACTCAAAACCCCGATCGCCTCAATCAAGGGCTTTGTCGAAACGCTGCTTGATGGAGCCATCGACGACACCGACGATGCCCGCCGGTTCCTCGACATCGTGGCCCGCCAGGCCGACCGGCTCGAGACGATCATCGAAGATCTGCTGGCCCTGTCACGAATTGAACAGAGCGAGGAGGCCGGCTCGCTGCCGCTGGAGCTGACGCGAATCATCGACGTGCTGATGGCGGCCCGGTCGGACTGCCTGCCGCGGGCGGCCGAGCGGGGGACGCCAATCGAAATCGACTGCCCCGACAGCCTCACCGCCGAAGTCAACGGTCCACTGCTCGAGCAGGCGGTGCTCAACCTGATTGACAATGCCATCAAATACGGCGGACGCGATGCGCCGATTCGAGTCTGGGCCAGCTTCGCCGCTCCCACCACGGCGGCCGACCCGATGCTTGTCATCGCCGTGCGTGACGAGGGTTGTGGGATCGATGCCGAACACCTGCCACGGCTGTTTGAGCGGTTCTATCGCGTTGACAAGGGCCGCAGCCGGCAGGCCGGCGGCACCGGCCTGGGCCTTTCAATCGTCAAACACATCGTGCAGGCCCACGGCGGTACGATTGCCGTCGATAGCGAGCCCGGTCGTGGCAGCACCTTCACCCTCCGGCTACCGGCCGGTGACGAGGCTGCCGCCGGATGAGTGGCTGCAGATCAGATCTCACGGCGAAGGCACGGAGACCGCGAAGGCTCTCCTGCCGGGTCGTCAAGTCAGGCACAAGGTGACCCGCTTCGTGTCCTTCGTGCCTTCGTGGTGGGATCTTTCCGGCCGGAGCACCGGCCTTACTCCTGCGGCTGCCTGGTGTGGAAGGCGAGAATCTGGTCCCAGGCCTCCTGGGGCGTTTCTGCATAGCTGAAGAGCGTCAGGTGCTCATCGGCGATCACGCCTGAATCGGCCAGGAACTGAAAATCGACCACCCGCGACCAGTAGTCGCGGCCGAAGAGGATGATCGGAATCGGCTGCATCCGGTGCGTCTGTCGCAGCGTGAGCGTCTCGAACATCTCATCGAGAGTGCCAAAGCCGCCGGGGAACAGCACCGCCCCGGCCGCCCGCAGCACAAAGTGGAACTTCCGCAGGGCGAAATACTTGAACTGAAAACAGAGCTCGGGGGTGATGAAGGGATTGGGCTGCTGCTCTGCCGGCAGCTTGATGTTCAGGCCGATCGATTTGCAGCCCACGTCGAACGCCCCACGATTGGCCGCCTCCATGATGCCGGGGCCGCCACCGGTGACAACCACATAGGCCCGCTCCTCCTCGCACTGGTTGTCGATCGAGACCAGCCGGGCAAACTCCCGAGCATCGTCGTAGTAGTGCGAGAAGCCAAGCAGTTGCTCGCTGCGGTGGACCTCGCGGGCGAGGGCGGCGTCGTCCGGAGTCGCGGCCAGGTTCCGGCGGGCCTCAGCCAGCCGCCGTTCCGCCGCCGTCTTTTCCACGATCTGTGTCCCGCCGAAGACGATGATCGTCGAGGTGATGTTGTCGGCCTGGAAGGCAAGCTCGGCCTTGCCCAGTTCCAGCAGCATGCGAACCCCCCGCATCTCCTCGCGTTCAAGCAGGCCCCGATCGTCCTGGGCCAGGCTGTAGCTGGGCGACCGCAGAATCTCCTCCATGTTTTCGGCGACGTAGGAGACGTCATTGCCGAGGATGGTGCTGGGGAGCACCGGACAGCTCTCGCCGTGGGTTTCGCTCCACGGTGGGCCACCCTGGTTGCTGGTGTCGGGCGAACGGGCTGATGGCTTTTTGCTCATGGTGGTCACTCCAGGACAGCCCGACTCTCAATCGCGGGGCAGGATGTCTTCCATTGATACATCCCGGTCAGACGATCGACCATGCCACTGGGCGGCGGCTGGCTCGCCATGCCCCAAAAAGGCCCGCTTGGGCGGCATCCCCGGCCTGGAACTTGGCGAAATCACCGGGGGGCAGGTCGAGCAGGTCGGGGCTTGGGATCCTGGCGACGATCGACCGATCGGCTCCTGCCCGCCAGCGTGAGGGCCGCCTCGTCGAGCCGGAGCGACTCAATCTGCCAGCGACGGCCCGGCTGTCGAGGCTCTTCTGCCGCCCCGGTGGACCGGTCAACCAGCTGCTCGGGTATGGTAACCAGCAGCAGGCTGCGGTCACGGAACCGCTGCATGTCGGTTTCCAGGCCAGCCTTGGCCATCCGGTTGCCGCATTCCCGGAGCACCGCGTCACGGGGCAGCGGCAGACTGCCGAGCCCGGCCCGCCGCACCGTCAGCACAAACTGATTGGCAGCCCGCAGGCTCACTTCGACCTCCGCCCAGGCGACCGCCGTCACCCCCCAGGCGGTCACCTCGATGCCGATGCGGGCCAGCTTCGGCGCGAACTCAACCCGCGGTCGCGAGAGCCGCCCCCAGGCCGAGCGGCCCAGCAGTTCGGGATGGTTCCGCGGCAGGTCATAGCCCAACCAGGCGTTGATTGCATGTTGGCTCATCTCCACCCCCCATGGTCCCTCACGGTCTACGGCGGCGACCACCGCCGCCGCTTCTGTCACGAATCGTCCCGCCAGGGCCTCGGCATCCGAGCCGAGCCCAACCACCCGCCGGTAGAAGGCGGGCGGCGTTGTCACCACCAAGCCGCCGGTCAACAACAAGGCGAGTAGCCCACCAACAATGGCCGGCGGCAGCCAGCGGCGGCGAATCCGACAGCCGGCGGCCGGCCGGACGGGTTGTTCCTGCCCGTCCGGCCGTTCGGCGGTTGCCGCCACTGTGCTCATGTCGTTCTCCGAAACCGGCAACGCCGCGGTGCAACTGCTCAGCCGGCAAGGCTGCAGAGCCGCGAAATCGGCAGCTCACCCGCACCCTCCAGATGGACTTCATCCACCGCCTCGACGTCCAGCTCGTCCCGCAGCACTTTCATGGTGGATGGGGCCTCAATCCCGATCCGCACCTTGTCGCCATTGACCCGCACCACCGTCACCACCACCGATTCTCCCACCCGAATCCGTTCATTCTGCTTCCGGGACAATACCAGCATGCCAGCCTCCGTTCGTGTTGATGGATGTGTCAGATGAATAGAGCCGAGAACTGTACAGGCGTCAAGTTTTTCCGGCGGGTGGACAGCACCGCGACCAGAGGGCACCTGACGGCCTGGGCAAGATAGGCGCCAAGGGGGATATCGACCGTGCAGCCAGGCTTTCTTGGACGTGACGATTCCGCACGCAATGGTACGGGTCATGCCGAATGGATGGCGCGACGAGGCAGCCTCAGTCGGCGTCGGCCTTGGTGTAGGCCGCCAGATCAACCTCCGCGGCGGCCGCCATACAGGCCTCGGCGTCGGCGATACGGTCGAGGTCGTCGGTTCGCAATGCAGGATGGATCCGGTGCACCGACCGCAGCTGCCGCTGCATCACCCCGGCCAGCGGGGTGCCTGAGAATCCTCCCCGGGGATCGGTCTCAAGCGTCACTTCTGCTGGCAGGCGGTCGGCCGCCGCCATCTCACGGTTGATCGCCAACCGTGGAAACGGGGGCACTCCACCAGGATGCAACAACGCCCGCAGCAGGACCGCGGTGTCGGCAAACTGCTGGTAACGGTCAGCTAGGTCGGACGACGGTGCGGCGATGGTTTTCACCCGGTAGCGAACCCGAGGGCCGATCAGTTCCAACTGGCTATCCTCCACCTGGATGCCCTCCCCGAAGCCTGGGCCACCGGCCCAGCAGATCAGCTTGTCGTCGGCCTGCCGGGCCCATTTCGCCAGCGACACGCTCAGCCGCTCCAACTGAATCGCATCGACCGTGGTGCGGACATTGCGGCGGGGATCGATCAGCACCACCCGCTCCCGGGCCGGGTCATGGAGGATGATCTCACCGCCAAAGCCATCGTCGCTCTGCTCAGCAGGCGGGTTGCCGTCGGCTGGAGAGACCGCCAGAAAGTCCCAGGCGACATCGCGGGCAAACAGCGTCAGGCTCCGGGCCAGTGGCGCGTCGGCGTCACCGTCGAAGACCTCGGTTTCGACGCGAAGGGTGGCGGCATCGTCAGCGGCTGGCACGACCGCCGCCGAGAACAGCAGCCAGGGCAATAGCCAGAGGGCAGGCGAGCAGCGGGCCCAGCAATTCGGCAACATTGGTCGATCCGGCGAGCGGGAACGGAGCATTTCAAACCTCCTCAGGATGTAGCAAATGCCCGCTCCGGCCCCCAGAGCGGTTCTCGGTGACACGCCGGACCTGGTGGTTTTTCTGGCACAACCAGGTATCACTTGATTGCCCACCCTGCCCCCTCCACCAGGCTCACCATGTTCCTTGCCGACCTGCTTGTCGTTTTTGCGGTCACGGCCGTGGTCGTCTTTGTCTTCGGCCGGGCCCAGATTCCCAGCGTTATCGGGCTGCTGGTCTCGGGAGTGTTGGTCGGCCCCTACGGCCTCTCGTTGGTCGATGATGTGGAGAGTGTCGAACTGCTCGCTGAAATCGGCGTGGTGGTGCTGCTGTTCACGGTGGGGCTCGAAATTTCACTGTCGCGGCTGCTGGTGATGCTGCCGCTGATGGCGCAGGTTGGGCTGCCGCAGATTGTCGGCACCACGCTGCTGGTGGCGGCAGCCACCTGGTGGCATCTGGGCTCACTGCCGCAGGCGATCTTTGCCGGCCTGCTGGTGGCGATGTCGAGTACGGCGATCGTGCTCAAGCTGCTCGCCGACCGGGGGCAGACCGCCGCCCCGCCCGGTCGCATCGCGGTGGCCGTGCTGCTGCTGCAAGACCTGCTGGTGGTGGTCGCCATGCTGGCGGTACCGCTGCTGGCAGCCGCGGCGGGGGTCGAGCCACCGGCCACCGACACCGTGGCCAGCCACGGCACCCATGCCGAGCCGCTGGTGGCCAATCCCCTGCTGGCGGTCCTCATCGGCTTTGGGGTGGTGGCCGCCGTGCTGGTGGCGGGCCGCCGGCTGATTCCCTGGGTGCTGCACGAGGTGGTGCGGCTGCGAAACCGCGAGCTGTTTCTGATTGTGCTGGTGCTGATCTGTCTCGGCACGGCGGCAATCACCGCCAGGGTCGGCCTGTCGTTGGCCCTGGGGGCGTTTCTGGCGGGGCTGGCGTTGTCGGAGAGTGAGTACGGCCACCAGGCCTTTGCCGAGGTGCTGCCCTTCCGCGACACACTCGCCAGCCTCTTTTTTGTCTCGGTCGGCATGCTGCTCGACATCTCGTTTGTGGTCAGTCATTTCGGGCTGGTCTGCCTGGTGGTCATCGGCATCGTGCTGGTCAAGCTGCTGGTCACCGCAGTACCGGCGATGTTCATTGGCTTTCCCTTGCGGACCGGCCTGATCGCCGGCGGCACGATTGCCCAGGTCGGAGAGTTTTCATTCGTGCTCGGCTCTCGCGGCGAAGAGGTTGGGCTGCTGGCGGCGGCCGATTACCAGGCCTTTCTCGCGGCAGCGGTGATGACGATGGCCGCCACGCCAGTCGTGACCAGCCTGCTGCCACGACTCTGTGACCGGCTCGCCCACAGCCGCCGCTTTGGCCGGCTGTTTCACGAGCCGCCACCACCGTCAGGCCGGGAGTTGTCCGACCATGTGGTGATCGCCGGCTTTGGCGTCAACGGCCGCAACCTGGCTGCCGCACTGACCGAGTTTGGCGTGCCCCACGTGATCCTCGAACTCAATCCCGAGACTGTTCGCCGCGAGCGGGCCACCGGCCTCGACATCCGTTACGGTGATTGCACTCGGGTGGCCATTCTGGAGCATGCGGGCATCGCCCGGGCCCGGGCCTATGTGGTGGCGATCTCCGACCCGGCCAGCGCTCGGCGGAGCGTGCGGGTCGCCCGTGACCTGGCCCCCGACACCCAGATTCTCTGCCGCACCGAGTATCTGGCCGAGGTCGATGAACTGCGGCTGCTCGGGGCCGATGTGGTGGTGCCGGCCGAGTTTGAAACGGCGCTATCGATCTTCGAGCGGGTGCTCGGCATCTATGACGTCCCGGAGGAAACCATCGACGACCTCGTGGACGACCTCCGGCTGGAAAACTATGGCTTTCTCCGCGGTGGCGGCCGGCGGCTGGCCCTGCGGCCCGACGGCACACCCGACCTGTTCGACCAACTCGGCAGCTGCCGGATTCCGCCGGGCAGCGTGGTGGAGGGGCACTCGATCGGCAACCTCGGCATCCGGGCCGCGACCGGCGTGACGATCATCGCCGTCCGCCGGGCCGGCCAGTTGATCCGCAACCCCGGGGCCGACTTCCAGCTCCAGGCCGACGATGAAGTCTCGTTCGTCGGCAGCCGGGATGAGCGGGCCGCCGCCGGGCAATTGCTGGCGATGACCCTGAGCGAATGAAGGGCGGCAGGCCGCTTGCAGCAACCGGCTTTTCAATCGGCGGCAGTGAAGAACCCCCGGTCGCGCAGCCAGTCCCGCAGGCGGTCGGGCCAGCTGGAGA
>CALAZQ010000132.1 GCA_937926325.1 uncultured Planctomycetaceae bacterium
CTATTCGTCGTCCTTCTTGACCTCGAACTCGGCGTCGATCGTGTCGTCGGCTGCCGCCGTCGCACCGGCAGGTTCACCGCCGGAAGCCTCACCGGCCTCGGCAGCCTTCGCCTGGGCCTCGTAGAGCACCTTGCTCAGGGCATGGGAGGCCTGCTCGAGGGCATCGTGAGCCGACTGGATTGCGTCGGCATCCTCGCCCTTGGCCGTTTCGCGGGCCTTGGCAATCGCCGCCTCCAGCGGTGCCTTGTCGGCGTCGGAGAGCTTGTCTTCGTTCTCCTTGATCAGCTTCTCAGTCTGGAAGCAGAGCGCCTCGGCCCGGTTCCGCACCTCGGCCAGCCGCTGCTTCTGCTTGTCTTCCTCGGCATGCAGCTCGGCATCCTTCCGCATCCGCTCGATCTCTTCCTCGTTGAGACCACTCGACTGCTCGATGGTGACCGACTGCTCTTTGTTGGTACCGAGGTCCTTCGCACTGACCGCCAGGATGCCGTTGGCATCGATGTCGAACTTGACCTCGATCTGCGGCGTGCCCCGCGGCGCCGGCGGAATGCCCTCCAGGTTGAACTGCCCGAGCAGCCGATTGTCTTTGGCCATCGTCCGCTCGCCCTGGTAGACGCTCACCGTCACCGCCGTCTGACTGTCGGCGGCGGTGCTGAAGACCTGCTTCCGCTCGGTCGGCACCGTGGTGTTCCGCTCGACCAGTTTGGTGAACAGCCCGCCCTCGGTCTCAATGCCAAGCGACAGCGGCGTGACATCGAGCAGCAGCACGTCCTGCACGTCACCCGCCAGCACGCCGCCCTGAATCGCCGCCCCCAAGGCCACCACTTCGTCCGGATTGACGCCCTTGTGAGGCTCCTTGCCAAAGATCTTTTTGACCAGCTCCTGGACTTTCGGGATCCGGGTCGAGCCGCCGACCAGCACCACCTCGTCGATCTCCTTGGGATCGAGCTTGGCGTCCTTCAGTGCCTGCAGGACCGGCCCCCGACACCGCTCGACGAGGCTGTCGCACATCTCCTCGAACTGGGCCCTCGTGATCGCCATCTGCAAGTGCTTCGGTCCAGAGGCATCAGCGGTGATGAAAGGCAGGTTGATGTCGCTGCTCTGGGCGGAACTGAGTTCTTTCTTCGCCTTCTCGCAGGCCTCCTGCAGCCGCTGCAGGGCCATCGTGTCCTTCCGCAGGTCGATGCCCTGCTCTTTCTGGAACTGATCGGCCACATGGTTGATCAGGGTCTGGTCGAAGTCGTCGCCGCCAAGGTGGGTGTCGCCGTTGGTGCTGATCACGCGGAAGACCCCATCGGCCACCTCGAGCACCGACACATCGAAGGTGCCACCGCCGAGGTCAAAAACCACGATCTTTTCCTGGTTCTTGCTCTCCAGCCCGTAGGCCAACGCCGCCGCGGTCGGCTCGTTGATGATCCGCATCACTTCCAGGCCCGAAATCTGGCCGGCGTCCTTGGTCGCCTGCCGCTGGGCGTCGTTGAAGTAGGCCGGGACGGTGATCACCGCCTTGTTGACCTTGTGGCCCAGGTAGCTCTCGGCCGACTCCTTGAGCGATCGCAGCACCTTGGCTGAAATCTCCGGCGGGGTGAACTCTTTGTCGCCCGCCTTGACCTTGACGTAGTCCTCAGGGCCGCCGACCACCTCGTAGGGCACGATCTTCTCTTCGCTGGCGACTTCGTTGTGCCGCCGGCCCATGAACCGCTTGATCGAATAGATCGTCCGTTTGGGGTTGGTCACCGCCTGTCGGCGGGCAATATCGCCCACCAGCGTTTCACCCTTGTCGTTGAAGGCAACCACACTGGGAGTGAGCCGATTGCCCTCCTTATTGGCGATCACCTTCGGCTCGTTGCCCTCCATCACGGCCACAACTGAGTTGGTGGTGCCGAGGTCAATGCCGATGATCTTTTCGCCCTGTTTGGTTGCCATGGTTTTGGGTTCCTCTCGTGAAGCAAACGTGTCGTGGTCGCAGGGGCCCGCGGCAGCCGCCGGGACGGGCCAGCTGCCGCCGCAGCAAGCCGACCCAAAAGGCCCGGAATTGTCGGACTCCGTGAACGCTGAGAAAAGAATGCAAAGCCCGTGCCAACGCCTTCCGAACCGCTTTCCCGCCGGATACGGCAGTGGAAATCCCAACGAAGCGGCATATTTACCGAGAAATCCTGGAGGGTAGAGTGTTCGGGTCGGGACGACAGCGACTCTGCTGGCGTCCATTCCCTGCCATTTTGGCCGTCCCCGAGGCAGCATGGCCACACCCTCTCCCACCCCCCGTCGCCGGAAAAAGTCCGCCGCCAAGCGGACCGGCCTGGCCGGCTTACGGTCGCAGATCGACCGGATCGATCATGAATTGGTCGATCTGATGAATCAGCGGGCCGAGGTCGCCCGACAGATCGGCCACCTGAAGGCCGCAAGCGGTGAACTCACCTACGACCCCTCGCGGGAAGAGCTGGTACTCGACCGCGTGGCGGCCGCCAACGGCGGCCCGCTCGCCGATGACAGCCTGAAGGCGATCTTTCGCGAACTGATCTCCGGCTCTCGGGCGATCGAACAGCACCTGCGAGTGGCCCACCTCGGCCCGGCCTGGACCTACAGCCACCTCGCCGCCCTGCACCGCTTTGGCAGTGCCGTTGAGTTTGTGCCGGTCTCAAGTATTTCGGCCGCCTTCGAAGAAGTGCTGGCCGGTCACTCGCACTATGGCGTGGTGCCGCTGGAGAACTCAACGGACGGTCGCATCGCCGACACCCTCGACAACCTCTCCCGCATGCCGGTGAAAATCTGTGCCGAGGTGCCGTTGCGAATTCACCACACCCTGCTGGCAGCCTGCGAACGGCACGACATCCGCGAGGTCTACAGTCGGCCCCAGGCCCTGTCACAATGCCGCAACTGGCTGTCCCGCCATCTGCCTGACGCCCAACTGATCGAGGTCACCAGCACCAGCAAGGCGGCCGAAATGGCGGCCCGTACGCGGAACGCGGCGGCCATCGCCAGCCGGCAGGCCGGGGTCCACTACGGTCTTTCGATCTTGGCCGAAGAGATCGAAGACGTCGCCGGCAACACCACCCGCTTCGCCGTCATCGGCCATGCCGACGCCAAACGTACCGGCAAGGACAAGACCGCCCTGATGTTTGAGATCGAGCACCGCCCCGGCGGGCTGGCTGACGCCCTGGCCATCCCCAAACGGCAGAAGCTGAACCTGACCTGGATCGAGTCATTTCCACTGGCCGGCGAGAAACGGGGCTATATCTTTTTTGTCGAACTCGAGGGCCACCGCGACGACCTACGGGTGCGCCGGGCCATCGCCTCACTCGAAAAACGCTGCACCCGCGTCGCCATTCTCGGCAGCTATGCTGCGGCCGCCCTCGTCGGCTGATAGAACCGTCGCATCCTTGGCGATGCATCCGCCGTCCACCCTCACCAACTGTTTCACTCTGACCCTCCCCCACCCGATCGCAAAGGAGCCCGCATGGCCGCCCGTCGCCGCATCGTTGCCGGAAACTGGAAGATGAACCTCGATCACGCCGCCGCCGTCGCATTGACCGAAGGGGTGGCCGCCGGGGCCGCCGACTGCAGCGGCGTCGACCTGGTGCTCTGCCCGCCGGCGATCTACCTCGAGGCGGTCGCCGCAGCCCTGCGCTTGGCCGGAGGAAAGAGTCCGTCGGGCGTCACGCTCGGTGGCCAGAACCTGAATGACCAGCCCAAGGGTGCCTTCACCGGTGAAATCGCCCCTGGCATGCTGGTTGATGTCGGCTGCCGCTGGTGCATCGTGGGGCATTCAGAACGGCGGACGCTGTTCGGCGAGACCGACGACGTCGTCAACACCAAGGCCAAGGCGGCCCTGGCGGCCGGGCTGACGCCAATCGTCTGCGTTGGCGAAACCTTGGAGGAACGCGAGCAGGATCGGACCGCCGCCGTCGTCACCGCCCAGATTGACGGCTCGCTGGCCGGCTTCTCAGCGGCTGATCTGGCTGGCACCGTGATCGCCTACGAGCCGGTCTGGGCCATCGGCACGGGCAAAGTGGCCACGCCCGAACAGGCCCAGGAGGTTCATGCGCTGATCCGCAGCAGACTGGCCAGCCTGACCGATGCGACCACGGCCGACAGCGTCGTCATTCAGTACGGCGGCAGCGTCAAGCCTGACAACGCGGCGGTCCTCGCCTCACAGCCCGATATTGACGGGGCCCTGGTCGGCGGTGCCAGCTTGAAGGCCGACGACTTCCTCGCCATCGGCAAGCAGTTTGGTGCTGCCGGTTGAACCTCGGCCGGTTCGGGATAGTCGCCATCGCCGCTGCTCGGTACATTGTGCCGGCTGCGGCGGGCTGGTAGGTCTCGCCGCCTTTCCCTGGAGATTCCGTTCGCGATGGTCACGCTCGTCCGCTTTCTGCTCGGCTTCATGCTGGTCGGCACCTCGATTTTTCTGATTCTGCTGGTCCTGATCCAGCGGGGTCGCGGCGGTGGCCTGGCCGGTGCCCTCGGCGGCATGGGGGGGCAGAGCGCCTTTGGCACCAAGGCGGGCGACCTGTTCACCAAGATCACGATCGGCGTCGCCACCTTCTGGATCTTGCTGTGCATCCTCTCGATCAACGTGCTGGGCACCCAGCAGTCGCTGTTCAGCACCAACCTAGGAACGGCGGCCCCGGAAGCGATTGAGGGCTTGGGCACGACCGAGGCCGAACCGATCGAGCCCGCAGACAGTTCGACCGAACCGGCAGCTGAGACCGCGACCGATACCCCAGCAGGCGAGCAGCCGACTGCCGACACCGAGTCAGCAGCGGCGGCGACAACCGACGCCGCCACTCAGGCAGCCGCCGCGGAATCGGAAGCCAAACCGGCTGTTGCTCCAACGGAACAGCCAGCTGAATAGCCCGCGGAGGACGCCATGGCCCGCAGCATGACCGGGTGCGGCGAAGGCTTCGCCGACAGCCAGGGCGTCGTCTGCCGGGTAGAAATTCGCAGCGTCAATCACCGGCACTTCAAGTGCGCGATCCGGACCCGCGAGGGCTTTCACCTGCTCGAGCCCCGGCTCGAGGCAGCCCTTCGCGAGCGGATCAGACGCGGCAGCCTGCAGGTCAGCCTCGAGGTGACGGGCACCGCCGTGCCCAGCGGCCGGCGGCTCGACCGCGAACAGTTGGCGGCCTATCTCGACGACTGGGAATCATTCTGCGATGCCCGCGGGCTGCCCACCCCGCAGGCGATCGACCCGCTGCTCAGCCTGCCCGGCGTGCTGCAGGATTCGCCCCCCGACACCGTAGCCGTCGAGGCGAGTTGGCCGGTCATTGAAACGGCAGCCGCTGCCGCCCTCGACCAACTCGACGCCATGCGGCGGGCCGAGGGCGATGCTTTGGTTGCCGACCTCGAACAGGCCTGCGAGGAGATCGACCGGCTGGTTGCCGTCATCCGACAGCGGGTGCCGGAGGTGGTGGCGGAACACCGCCAGCGGCTGCTGGAGCGGGTGGCAAAGGTACTGGAGTCACATCAGGCGAGCCTGAGCGAAAATGACCTGATCCGCGAGGTCGCCCTGCTGGCCGACCGCTCTGACATTTCCGAGGAACTGGTCCGGCTGGAAAGCCATATCGAGCAGTTCCGCAGTCTGCTGGCCGATACCGCCCCCGGCCGCAGCCTCGACTTTCTGGCCCAAGAACTGGGCCGGGAGGCCAACACGATCGGCTCAAAGTCGGTCGACGTCACCATTGCCCACGCGGTGGTCGACCTCAAGTCGCAGATCGAGCGGATTCGCGAACAGGCCGCGAATATTGAGTGAGCCGGGGGCGGCCTTCGCGGATCGCTCACCGCCGCACGAGCCTGCGGGGCAGTCCCCGGAAACGCTGGCCCAGCCCACTTTTCAACCGGGCCGGCGGTGGGGTAGAACAGCAAGATGAGTCAAACGCCGGGCCAACTCGTCGTGATTTCCGGGCCCTCAGGAGTGGGCAAATCGACCCTCCTGAGGCGGTTACTGGCGGACTGCCCCCAGCTGATCCCCAGTATCTCGGCGACCACCCGCCCTCCTCGGGAGGGAGAACAAGATGGCGTTGACTACCATTTCTTGGCGGCAGAGGAATTCGACCGGCGACGGTCTGCCGGCCATTTCATCGAATGCTGCCAAGTCTACGGCCGGCAGTACTGGTACGGCACACTGGAGGATGAGGTCAGTCCCCGGCTGGCCGCAGGCCAGTGGGTGGTGCTTGAAATCGACGTCGAGGGTACCCTTTCGATTCTCGACCGATATCCTCAGGCGGTGACAATCTTCGTCGAGCCGGCTGACCCGGGCCAACTTGAGCAGCGGTTGCGTGGCCGCGGCACTGAGACTCCTGAGGCAATCACCCGACGGCTCGAGGTGGCCCATCGCGAACTGAGCCAATCACATTACTACCGGCACAGGGTCGTCAACGACAACGTTGACGACGCCCTCGCAGCCATCAAAAGCATCCTCAATGAAGCAGGGCTGCCACACCAGCCAGCCCCACACCAGGCGCCTGCCTAAGCATCTGCTCACACCGTTTTCACTCCCTCACTCCCCAGGACAGACAGACTCGACATGATCGACGACCTCCGTGAAGAAGAAATCGTCAACAAGGTTGGCGGCCGGTTCAAGCTCTCGACGCTCATCCAGAAGCGGCTCGTGGCCCTCAACGCCGGTGGCCGGCCGCTGGTCGACATCGACAGCGACGACAAAATGCAGATCGTGATCGAAGAGATCAAGCAGGACAAAATCTTTCTCGACACCTCGATGAACCTGCGGATCACCGGCGAGTCGCCCGAAGCGGGCGGGCCGTTGGACTTCGACGCGAGCTTCTAGTTTCACGCGGACGGGCCATCCATGGCCCCGTCCGCTTGGCTCCGCGGGGAAACGCCAAGGGTTTCC
>CALAZQ010000133.1 GCA_937926325.1 uncultured Planctomycetaceae bacterium
TGCTCAACCTGCTCGGCCACGGGATGGACGAGGGGAGCGAGCGGTCGGGCATGGGCGGCCGCCAGATGGCCGGCGCCGGCGGTGGCGGCGGAGACGCGCCGACCAAGAGCGGCAAGAGCAAGACCCCGGCCCTCGACTCGTTCGGCCGCGACCTGACCGAACTGGCCAAGCAGGGCAAGCTCGACCCGGTAATCGGCCGCGAGCAGGAAATCGAACGGGCCATCCAGATTCTCTGCCGCCGCACCAAAAACAACCCGGTGCTGATCGGCGAGGCGGGCGTCGGCAAGACGGCCATCGTCGAGGGCTTCGCCCAGCGGGTCATCGAGGGCAACGTTCCAGAACTGCTCGCCGACCGGCGGATCGTGGTACTCGACCTGGCCATGATGGTCGCCGGCACCAAGTACCGCGGCCAGTTTGAAGAGCGGATCAAGGCGGTCATGAACGAGGTCCGCCGGGCCAAGAACACCATTCTGTTCATCGACGAACTGCACACCCTCGTCGGTGCCGGCGGTGCAGAAGGCGCCATCGACGCCTCCAACGTGCTCAAGCCGGCCCTGGCCCGTGGGGAGATCCAGTGCATCGGGGCGACCACGCTTGATGAGTACCGCAAGTACATCGAGAAAGACTCCGCTCTCGACCGCCGGTTCCAGCTGGTCATGGTCGAGCCGGCGACCAAGAGCGAGGCGATCGAAATCCTCAAGGGGCTGCGGGATCGTTATGAAAGCCACCATCGGGTGTCGATCACCGACGATGCCCTCGAAGCCTCCGTGGAACTCTCCAGCCGCTACATCACCGGCCGCTGCCTCCCCGACAAGGCGATCGACGTAATCGACGAGGCGGGGGCCCGGGTCCGGCTCAAGGCGATGACCAAGCCGCCGGATCTCAAAGAGATCGACGACGAGGTCGAGCGGCTCAACAAGGAGAAGGAAGAGGCGGTCGCCAATCAGGACTTCGAGAAGGCGGCTGCCCTCCGGGATCAGGCCGACAAGCTGAAGAAGAAGAAGCAACAGATGACCAAGGAGTGGCGGGAGAAGTCCCGCGAGGCCGACGGGGTCGTCGACGAAGAGGTGGTGGCCGAGGTTGTCTCAAAGATGACCGGCATCCCACTGACCCGGATGAGCACCGAGGACAGCCAGCGGCTGATGCAGATGGAAGACTCGCTGCACAAGCGGGTGATCGGGCAGGACGCCGCCATCAAGAGCATCTCCAAGGCAGTCCGCCGCAGCCGGTCTGGCCTGAAGGATCCGAAGCGGCCGATTGGCTGCTTTGTCTTCGCCGGTCCCACCGGTGTCGGCAAGACGCTGCTGGCCAAGGCGTTGGCCGAATTCATGTTCGGCGATGATGATGCGCTCATTTCGATCGACATGAGCGAGTACATGGAAAAACACAACGTCAGCCGTCTGGTGGGTGCGCCTCCGGGCTATGTCGGCTTCGAGGAGGGCGGCCAACTGACTGAGAAGATCCGGCGGCGTCCCTACGCCGTCGTGCTGCTCGACGAAATCGAGAAGGCTCATCCCGACGTCTTCAACATGCTGCTGCAGGTGATGGAAGAGGGTCGACTGACCGATTCATTTGGCCGGAACGTCGACTTCCGCAACACCATTCTGATCATGACAACCAACGCGGGAGCTGAGGCCATCAAGAACGAGTCGGCCTTCGGCTTTCAGAAGCCCGAAGATGACGCCGGCTACGACAGCATGAAGTCGCGTGTGGGTGAGCGGATCGAGCGAGTCTTCCGGCCCGAGTTCCTCAACCGGCTCGATGACGTGATCGTCTTCCACCATCTGACCGTTGAAAACCTCAAGCAGGTGATCGACATCGAGTTGGCAAAGGTCCGCGAGCGGCTGCTGGAACGCGGCCTGCAGCTTGAGCTGACCGACGAGGCCAAGAAGTTCCTGATCAAGAAGGGGTCCGACACCGACTTCGGTGCCCGGCCACTGCGGCGGGCGCTTGAGAACTTCATCGAGGACCCTGTCTCCGAAGAACTGCTGAAGGGTGAGTTCGAGGGCAAGGACACGATTCAGGTCGACTGCAAAGAGGTGGCCGGCAAGAAGCAGCTGGTCTTCACGGGTGTGGTCACAGCCGAGCCGGTCGCTGCCGGAACGGCCGAGGAATCGGCCAGCTGACCGGGCGCGGGTCATACGCAGCCACCGCGTCAGATGCCAGCCAAGCCGCGATAGCTTGTGCACGCTCAGTCCAAAACAGACTGCCGGTCCAGTCGCTTCCGCTCCTGGCTTCCTGAATCCCTGCACGCTCGACGAGCGAGGGGGTACCCATGCCCACGAGCGGGCTACGGCAGCAAGCGAAACCGGGCACCGATCCGACGAAGGCGGATTGGTCGGTGAAGCGCAGCGAACGTGCAGTGAACGGCGGCCAGGAGGGCCGACGTGAACGTCCAGCGAGTGGGCGTGGGTACCTCCGAGCCGATGACTCGCGAGGGACGCATACCAACCTAAGCTCTATCAAACAGACTGCCGGTCCAGTCGCTTCCGCTCCTGGCTTCCAGGAGATCATTCCCGCTGGACAAGGCCAGCAAGTGCTGAACGCTGGCTGGTCGCGGGTCAGTCGCTGATGCCGGCTTTCTTCTTCAGGCGGTTGAGTTCTGTCCGGCCGCCTTCATTGACCGCAAAGACGAAGCGGACGAGGTCGAGGAAAGCGGCCCGATCCGGCAACTGCCCAACCAGCCCCAACGGCATGGTCGACGTCGGCTGCTCGATCAATTCGTCGACGTCGTCAGCCGGAAGAGTCCGCTGCTTGCCTTTGTCGGTTGGCAGGCTCAGCACCACCTGATCATCATTCTGGGAGACCAGAAAGCCTGACAGCAGCTGCCCGTCACCGGTCAGCACATTCACTGAGCGATAGCCCTCGCGAATCTTCGCCGAGGGCTTGAGGATCGACTCGACCAGATACGCCTGGGTCGCATCGGGCCGCTGCTCGGTCAGCTGGGGCCCCAACTGATAGCCGTAGGGGACGGCATGACAGGTGGCACAGGCCACCTTCTCATTGAAGAACAGCTTTGCCCCGCGGACAGCATCACCGCCGGCCAGGGCGTCAGCCACCAGCTGGTCAAGCGGCTCGGCGGCCAGTTCGGCCTGCAGCTGCGGATTGACCGGCTTGTCTTCGACGAGCTCCGGCCGGCTGCCCTCCGGAAACGGATGCTCGGCAATCAGCTCTTCGGGGCTGTAGAAGGTCCGCCGCGACTTGGTCTCGGCGCGAACGCGGGCAACCTCTTCTTCACTCACCGCCGGGGCATCATTGCCCCAGCTGTTGCGGACGTAGGTGAGGACGGCGGCAATCTCCTTATCGCTGAACATCAGGCCGATCGCGGTCATCGGCGGAACGCCCCGGGCCGGCTCGTACTGTCTGCCAGCCACGCGAATCGGTCCCCAGATGCCATGGAGCGTCAGCTTGATCAGTCGGTCGGTGTCACCGGTCACCCACTCGCTGCCAACCAGCGGTGGATAGATCCCGGTCACGCCCCGGCCGTGGTCGCGGTGGCAGGTGTTGCATGAGCCTTCCTGATAAAAGGCCATCTCGCCAAGTTCATAGAACCTTTTGAACGCATAATCCTTGAACTTCTTCGACTTCGTCCGGACATCCTTGGGCTTGGCCGCCCCCGGCAGGCTGCGGGCGAACAGTTGGTCGATCCCATCGACGACCCGGTTGCCGTCGAAGCTGCCACTGGTCACCAGCTGCCCCGCGTCGTCGCCCAAAGTGAGCATGGCGTGATTGAGGGCGTTGCGAATCCAACGATCGGTCGGGTGGGCCGCCACCGTCAGGGCAATTTCGGCCCCCTGCGGCCCGCCCAGCCATGAACCAGCGGAGAGCGCCTCCAGCCGCACCCGGGGGTGAGCGTCAGCAGCTGCCGGCAGCAGGAACCGCTCGGGGCTGTCGAGCAGGTGCAGGCAGTGCCGCACCACGCGGACGGCTGCCGCCCGCACCCGATGGTCAGAGGCGTTGAGGCACCGCTCGAGCAGGTCGATCGAGGGCTGTTGCTGGCCCCAGGTGGCCCAGAGGGCTTCCAACTGCAGGCGTTCGTCATCTCGATTGGCATCGGCAAAGGCGGCTGCCGCTGCCAGCACCGCCGCAGCCTCACGGCCCCGAAGTTCCCGCTGCGACCGCTTGCGGGCATTCATCTCCGGCAGCTTCAGATTCTCAAACAGCACCTCGAGCGGTTCACCGGCAATGTGTGGCGGCTCGACCAGTGGCCGTTCGGGATAGGTGATGCGATAGATGCGGCCATACTCCGAGTTTCGCAGCGGGTCGCGGGCACTGTGCTGCATGTGGCCGATCAGCGTGTTGTGCCAGTCGAGAAAATAGAGGCTGCCATCGGGGGCGATCTCAAGGTCGCAGGGGCGGAAGTTGCCGTCCGTCGACTGGATCAGATTCTGCCGGAAGCGGCCCTTGATCTCGCTGCCGTCCTCGACAACGGCATAGTCTTTGATGCCGAGGAAGCCGATCGTATTGGCATAGAGATAATCCCCCTGTAACTCGTCGGGGAAGTGTCGCGAGGAGATGAACTCGGCCCCCGATGTCGGCCGGGTATGGTGTTCATAGTTGAACTTCGAGACCTTCTCCATCTCGGCGGCGTGGGGCAGCTTGAGCGAGTAGCCGAGCAGCCAGTATTGATCGCCCCCTGATGCATCATTCACAAAGGTCTGCCCATAGGCGTCGTGGGCCACTCCCCAGGGGTTGTTGACGTCGAGCTGCATCACCCGTTCCACCTTCCAGGACTGCGGGTCGAACCGCCAGACGCCACCGTCGGCCATGCGTTCGGGCCCCCACGGTGTCTCGACCTGGGAATGCAAAAACCGGCCCTCACACATGTAGATGCCACCGCCGTGATCGACATCGAAAGCGGAGATGGCGTGATGGGTGTCGTGAGGATCAAAGCCGTCGAGGAGGTATTCGGTGACATCGGCTCGGCTGTCTCCGTCGGTGTCTTTGAGAAGCATCAAGAACGGCTCCTGTGACAGGTAGACACCCTCGGGGGCCAGCTCAAAGCCGATCGGCATATGGAGGCCATCGGCGAAGACCGTCTCACGGTCGGCCCGGCCGTCGCCATCGGTGTCCTCGTAGATCAGGATCTTGTCGTTCGGCTTGGCATCGCCCGGCTTGTAGTGCGGATAGCTCGGCAGGGTCGACACCCAGAGCCGACCCCGGTTGTCAAACCGCATCTGGCAGGGGTTGCCGAGGTTGGGGAACTGCTGCTCGGAAGCGAACAGTGACACCTCGTACCCCTCGGGGAGCGTGAACTTCTCCAGCACCTCGGCCTCCTCCTTGAGGTAGGTGGTGCTGCCATTTTTTTTGCTCACCACATAGTTGGTCTCAACCGGCGACAGGGAGCGGCTGCGGGAGTCATCGACCGCCGACTCGGCCTTCTCCCCGCGGGCGATGGCCCAGATCTCCCGGTCCCGCAGGACAGTCATCTGCCGGATCTTCTCGATCTCTTCGGGATAGTTGAAGTTGCCGTAGGGAGCCCAGCGACGGCCGTAGGCATGCACACCGTTGAGCATCCGGTAGTCGTTTCGCCAGAACCAGGCCTTGTCGGCCACCGCCCGATGCAGCGGTGTATTGTCTTCCTCGACCGCCAGATCCTGTCCGAAAAGCGACTTCATCAGTAGCGGTGCAAGCCGCCGATAGCCGGCGGCTGAAAGGTGTACCCCGTTGATCGTCAGCGGCTCTTCCCCCTCGGCGAACCAGCCCTTCGTCGGCGTAAACAGATCGACAAAGCCAACCTGATGCCGCCTGGCGACGGCCTCGACCGCGGCCGCATAGGCGGCCAGCACCTCGTTCCGAGCGGCGGCATCGGGCAGGGCAAAGCCGGCCCGCTGCTCCATGGCGATCGGCGTCGCGAGGACCAGCCGGGGTGGGGTCTTGCCATCGCGGACGTAACACCGCGAGAGCGTGTGGCGGACGAAGGCGTCGAGTTCATTGGTGAAGTTTTCGACACCTTCCAGGCCTGCAAAGGACTCGTTAAAGCCGAAGAAGGCGACAATGGTGGAGGCCTCGACAATCGTCAGCCACTCGTCGGGCTCAGGGTAATGGCCAATGCCAAAATGCCCGTTGATTTCCGGGTGAAAGGCCTTGGCCCCAGGAAAGGCCCAAGGGTTTTCGTTGCCCGCCTCGGGCCGGAAGCCGGGCGTGTGCCCGGGGAAGCCCAGATTGCGAAAGGTCAGATCCAGCTCGGGGAAGGCCCGGTAGAGCAGGGTTTCGAAATAATTGTGGTGCTCCATCCGCTCGGCGAGGCCGTTGCCGAGAAAGACGACGGTCTCACCGGGCCGGGGATCGAGCGGCAGGCGGGTGGCAGCTGCAGCCCCCTGCACAACCGTCGGCTGGTGATATTCCGGCCGCTGCTGATCCTGCTGCTGCTTCGCAGTCGGCGTGACCGTTGAGAGCACCTCAAGGCCCTTCCGGCCGGCCCCACCAATCTCGGCAGCAATTAGAAGACCACCGGCAAGGCAGAGCGTCAGGCTCAGCCGGGCGGCACCTCGCACCACAACTCGCGCCATCTTACACCTCGTCCGAAGGATCCAAACCAGTCCATTG
>CALAZQ010000134.1 GCA_937926325.1 uncultured Planctomycetaceae bacterium
GTCCCTGTCCCCGCCGCAAGCGACATCAGCCCGACCAGAACCTGCTCCTGCTGCAACTCATCGCCCCCCTCAACCACCACGCCGCCGGTGGCGAGTCCAGCCGCAGCGTCCGTTTCACCGGCCAGCAGCCGCTCAAGCAGAGCTGATGACATCCAGGCTACCGGGATCCCAGCCGGCGGCAGCCCGACGTGCAACTGAAGATTGCGTTCACCGCAGCGGGCAATTGTCCACTGCCCCCCGCCGGGTCCGAACGTGCCCAGCCCGAACTGTTGGCCGCCAAAACTAGCCGGCCGGCCCCAGATGGCCGGCCCACAACGCTGCTCCAGCAGCGACCTGGCAGCAACCGCCGGAGCGGTCCGATCGGCCGGCGGCCAGCGGAAAGAGTTCCTGATGGCAAATCGACAGAGCCGGCGGATCGTCTCATCATCGAGCTCCGGAGCGGGGAGATCGGGAGCGACCGCTTGCGTCGCGGCAGCATCAAACGTTGGATCGTCACGCCAATAGGCCCGGTAGACGTGCATCTGGTCACTGAACAGCCTCCCCAGGGTCGCCGGATCGAAGCCGGCGGTTCGCCGGTTTGCCGACCCGTCCTGCCGGGCCTGTGCGGCCAACTCGCCAACCAGGGAGGCAAACACGTCGCAGAGCCGGGCGACCGGCGTCGGCTTCGTCGCCGTCAGATGGTAGGTCCTCCCGTGGAGGCTGCGGTCGAGAATGATCCTGCTCATCACCGCCGAGACCCAATCGACCGGCACGAGGTTCTTTCGCTCTGCCCCGGTCATTCCCAGCACCTCAAGCAACGAACCGGCCTCAACGGCCACCGACAGAAAAGCCTCCACGAACGGCTGGACGATCCGCAGAGGCTTGTAAAACCCGTGGAAGGTGTTGGTGAAACCATGCACGAGATCACCGACGATGATGCTCGGCCGGTGGACCGTGCAGACCTCGAGGTGTTCCGCCGTGCGGGCAGCCGTCTCGGAAAGTATCTTGCTTCGCTCATAGTCGTTGCCCGGTGTCTGGCCGACGTCGAGTTCAGTCTCGAGAATCCGCCCCTGCCGGAGGCCGCAGACGTAGGCGCTTGAGACATGATGCAGCCGGCGAATGCCCGTCGCGCGGCAGAAGGCGAGCACATTGTTCGTCCCCTCGACATTGCTACGCAGCGGCTCGCCATCGCTTTCCCTCAGCTCAAACGAGAGGCTAGCCGCCGAGTGGACAAGTTCATCGACATTGGCAGCTACCCAAGCCGTCGCCGCGGCCGTAAGGCCGAGCCCCGGCTGCGTGATGTCGCCCTCCAGCACGACTGGCGTGGCCACCATCACCCCGGCAACCTCCTGCCAGTCAGCCAGCAGATCATCAACTCGGGACTCGGCCGAGTTGGTACGGTCGGCCCGCACCAGCACCGCCAACCGGCGGCCAGCAGCCGACAGGTCACGCAGCAGCGACCGACCAAGCAGGCCGGTCGCCCCGGTGAGCAATAGATAACGATCGGTCGGGACCATGCGGGTGCTCGCAAAAATGAGGAATGGGCATCAGCCCGGTCGTCCGGTCAGACGTGGATTGCCGCCCCACCATCGACAATCAATGTCTGCCCCTGCACCAGGTCAGACAGAGGCGAGGACAGGAATAGCACTGCGTCGGCGACGTCACTCGCCTCCAGCATCCGGGTGCCAGTCATCGTTTTGCTGGCTCGCCCCGCGAACATCTGCTCGGCCCCCGGTAGCCGGCGGGTCGAGTCAGTCTCGACGAGGCCGGCCTCGACCACGTTGACGTTTACACCCCGGTCGCCAAGTTCAAGGGCCCAGTGCCGCGCGAGCGCCGTCAGGGCCGCCTTCGAGCCACCGATCAGGCCATACATCGGTAACGCCATATGGGTGCCATGGCTGGAAAGCACGACCGCCTTGCCCCGGCCCTCGGCTCGTTCCAAGAACGGTGCCGCCGACTTCAAGAGGTGCACCAGCGACATCACGTTGGTATGCATGGCCGCATCAAAATGCCGCTGGGTCGTTGCTGCCAACGGACGGAAGCCACCGGTCGCCGCGTTGTGCACGAGGATGTCGAGTCGACCGAACTCGTCAGTCACGAATCGCAGCATCTCCTCGACGTCCTCTTCGTGGCTGACATCGGCCCGGATGCAGGCAACGTTCCGGCCGAGGGCGGCAATCTGCTCGGCCACTAGCTCAGCCTCGTTCGCGCTGGTGACGTAATTCACGACTACATCAGCGCCAGCCTCTGCCAGCCTGAGAGCACAGGCTCGCCCTATTCCGCGGCTCGAACCGGTGACCAGGGCCACCTTTCCGGTGAGATCGATCATGGGCCAGCTCCTTGCGACATAGGCTGCGCAGCGACCGGTACCGGCAGTTCCAGCCGGTCGAGTAGCCACCGCTGAAAATGGACGATTCGCTCCTCTCGGCGGGAGATCAAGCCACCACCAGGCTGGGCGGTGGCCTCAAGACCGGCCTGAACACGGGGAACGATGGCGGCATCCTCGCCAACCACCTGCAGCCAGAACCGCGACTGCACGCCGGCCCAGATCCGCAGCAGTCGGTCAGCAAGTGTCCGGCTGCTGCCAGATTGCCGGGCGAACCAAGCCACCACCAACCTGGTGAGACGAGCAGACTCGGGGAGAAAGCTCAGGAGAATGGCAAAGCTATCGGTCGCCGCGAGGGTGAAGGTTGGGTGGAGGTGGGTATGCCGGTAGCCACCGTGGCGGGAAAGCCCGAGCCTGCCCAGCAAGAGCCGCTCCAGACCAACGACCGTCCGGCGGGTATCGCCGGGACCGGAAAAGCACGATCCGGCCGTCGTGAGTTCGTGGCGGCATGCGTTCTCCGGGGGCGCAGTAGTGAACGTCCGCGGATGCACCTCAGCGACGTGATAGCTCTCAAGGGTGTTCTCAACTGCCACTTTCCAATTGACCGGCAGCAGTACCTCCCGGCGGCCAATCTCACCGTGATGGCTGGTATGCACCGCTGGCTCACAGTCGCACGCGGCAAGTTGTGTGGTGACAGATTGCTGCGGCTGTCCCACTGACACAAAGACAAGCCCGCCACAGACCTCAACCTGCACCTGCGTCAGTCCGAGCTGCCCCTTCTCAAGCGGCCGGAAGGCGGGGGCATCGGGGATTCTTCGCGTCGATCCGGAACACCCGTCAAACTCCCAGCCGTGATAGCCGCACTTGAGCACCGCCGTGCAGCCTCGCGGTGCATCGGTCAGCGTGGCGAAGCGGTGCGGACAGACATTGAGGAAGCCGTGAATCTCGCCACCGTCCCGCCTGAGCAGCAGGGGCCGCCCAAGGAGCTTCAAGCTGACGAAGCTGCCGTCACGGGGAAAGTCACCGCTGGTCGCCACCAGATGCCAGGCAGGGAGCAACGCCTTCTCAACCTCCCGTTCGTACCAGGCCTCGTCATGGTAGGCATGAGCTGGCAGCAGCTGCGGCAGATGCGTGTCGCTTATGAACATGCCAGCCTCCCTCCCGGAATGACAGTGACGGCCGATCGACTCAGATCGGTTCGCATCAGCGTGCCTCCCGGCTAGGCACCACGGCCAAGTGCAGGCCGTCGAGAGCCAACAGCGGCTGGCCGTCGTCGCCGTAGAGGGTGAAGTCGTAGACGGTCTCCTGTGCGTCATGCTGCCGATAGAAGAGTCTCAGGGTGCAGGCTTCGGCCACCCGGGGCTGTG
>CALAZQ010000135.1 GCA_937926325.1 uncultured Planctomycetaceae bacterium
CCGTCGCCCTGCGGTACTCCAACGTCTACGGGCCCCGGCAGAACCCGCATGGCGAAGCCGGCGTCGTGGCCATCTTTTGCAAGAAACTGCTCGCCGGTGAGCCGGCCCGGATCAACGGTGACGGCCGCTGCGTGCGGGACTATGTCTACGGCCCCGATGTCGCCGCCGACCGGGCCGCCAAGGTGCTTGCCTGGCGGCCGACGACTACACTTGAGGCAGGCCTTGAGGCGACCGCCCGCTGGTTCCTGGAACAGGCTGCAGGCTCGTGAGTGCCCTGCGGCCCCTTTCACACTGCGAAAATTACCGTTTCGCCGGAGAGGCTGCGGTTGCTACCGTCCCCGGATGCAATCGTCCTCCGACCAGCGTCGTACCGCCCTGATCTGCGGCATCACCGGCCAGGACGGCTGTTACCTGGCCGCCCATCTGCTGGGCCTCGGCTATCGGGTTGTCGGCACCAGCCGAGACGCTGCACCAGCGCGACTCGGTGGCCTTCGGCAGTTGGGGATCGACCAGCGGGTTGTGATCGAGCCGGCTTCGCTGGCAGAAGCCGAACCGCTGGTGACCCTGATCGAACGCGAGCGGCCCGAGACCATCTATCATCTGGCTGGTCAGTCGTCTGTGGCCGCGTCGTTCGATCAGCCGGCCGAGACCTTTGAGAGCATTGCCACCTCGACGCTGCTGCTGCTTGAAGCCGTCCGAACCGCAACCAACCCGCCGCGATTGTTTGTGGCCGGCAGCAGCGAGATTTTCGGTACCCGGCAGACCGCCCCAGTCACCTGCCGCTCCCGGCTCGATCCCCAGAACCCCTATGCCCTGGCCAAGACAACCGCCTTCCGGATCGTGCAGCAATACCGCCGCGAACATGGCCTGTTCGCCTGCACCGGGGTGCTGTTCAATCACGAAAGTCCGCTGCGGCCTAGCCGGTTCGTCACCCAGAAGATCGTCGCCGGAGCCTGCGCGATTGCGGCGGGTCACCAGCAGGAACTGCGGCTGGGTGACCTCTCGATGCAGCGGGACTGGGGCTGGGCGCCGGAATATGTGGTGGCGATGCAGCAGATGCTCAGCCGCGACACCCCCGAAGACTTTATCCTGGCCACCGGCCGGCCGCACCGGCTGGAGGAGTTCGTGGCCGCTGCCTTCGCCGCTGTCGGCCTCGACTGGCGGGACCATGTCGTCCGCGATGAGCGGTTCGTCCGGCCGCATGACGGCTCGCATCCGCTGGCCTCGGTAACCGAGACCACCGAGCGGCTCGGCTGGACGGCAACCGTGCAACTGCCCGAACTGGTGCGGCGAATGGTGGCTGCCCGTCAGTCGGACGACGCCACCAGCCTCACACGAGCCGCCTGAACAACCGTGGCTGTCTCAAGCGAGACGGCCGCAGTCGGCTCAGCAGCCCGCGGACCGCGGGACAGACCATTGCAAGCGGCAAGACCGGCATAGGCTCACCCTTTTGCCAGCCGTTCACGCCGGGCCGTTTCTTTTGCCGAAATTGCCCAGAGCGTCCCGTGGGGGGACGCGGTGGAGTGTTCGGCATGCTGGTCGTGACGGCCAACTGGGCAATCGGTGATGGCACACTGTGGCGACGGCCGCTGCGGGGACTGCTGCCGCGGGCCTGGGGCAGCCTGCAGCGGGCTGCGCTGCGGGCCGGGTTTCGCCGCGACGGTCGCTACGAGCCGATCGAGCGGATCGATATGGTGTTTGCGGGTGACACCTTCGATCTGCTGGGCAGCCGCCACTGGGCCGAACGGGAGCAACGGCCCTGGCACCGCTCGACTGCCGCCGCCGGGATTCGCCGCCGGGTGGCCACCGCTGCTGCCCGCCGAGCCGCCGGGCTGACGCGGCTGGCCCGGCAGCTGCTGGCAGAGGGCTTGGCCGTGCCAGCGGCCACGCCGCAGGGAAGGCCCCACCTGCGGCTGCCGGTGAGCGTGCCGGTCAGCATCACGCTGCTGGCTGGCGACCGCGATGGCTGGCTGACGCCAACGCGGGACTGGCCGGCCGGCCTCCACTGGGCTGACCGTTGGTCGGGCGACCACTGGCAGGTCGAGCACGGCCAGCGGTTTGATCCGCTGCAGGGCAGTGGCAGCGGCCAGCCGGGTGAGCCGCCGTCGCTGGTGCAGTCGCTGGCTGTCGGCCTGGTGGCCCGCTTTGCCGCCGCGGTGGAAGGCTGGCTGCCGGGCACGGCCAGCCCCCTGCGGCTGCTGGCCGACAGCCATCCGCTCGACCTGGCCGATGCCTTCTGGCATCTGCTGCTGCCACGTGCGGCAGCCGGCAGCATCGGCCTCGCCGATCGGCTGGCCGACCAGTGGAAGCGGTGCGTGTCAGCCTGGCAACGGGAGGCAGTCGGTGAGCAGGTCGAAGTGGCCGCCGACTTCGACTTTATCGGCCGGCTGGCCGCGGTGCTTGCGGCGCCGGGCCAGCCCGGCCGGGCCACCAGCCTGCTGGCCGACCTCTGCGGCCCCGCCACCAGCCCACGGCAGACCGCTGCTCCCTTAACGGCCGGTCTCATCCTGGGCCACCTCGACGAGATGGTCGCCGCCGCCGCCTGGAGCCCGCTGGCCTGCCGCTGCCTTGGGCTGCCCCCCAGCTCCCCGGCGAGCGGAACCGTGCCCGGCGAGACCGTCGGTGTGTCGCTGGTACAGCCGACTGGCCGCAGCCTGCCGCCCTGCCACCCCCGGGCACTGCTGGCTGTTGCGACCGACCGCGGGGAGCACCTGGAAATGCTCGACCTCACCGCCGGCAGCCCCACCGTGGTCTGGCGACCGGATCGCAGTCTGGCCGCCGGCCACCGGCCAGCCCGCCGCGGTGAAGCGGCGTAACGAAAACCAGCCGTATGCCAGCTGAACACTCCGACAAATCGCCACAGGTGGTGCTGATCCTCTCGACCTTTGACACGGCCGCGGCCGCCGAGGCCTGCGGCCGGAAACTGGTGGCCGACGGGCTGGCCGCCTGTGTGCAGGTCGATGGCCCCATTTGCAGCATCTATCGCTGGCAGGGCGAGGTCCAGACCGAAGCAGAGTTTCGGCTGCTCATCAAAACCGCACCGGCAGCCCACGCCGCCTGCCAGGCGGCCCTTGAGCAACTGCACCCTTACGACCTGCCCGAAATCGTGGTGCTCGCTGCCGACGCCAGCCAGGCCTATGCTGCCTGGGTCGCCGGAACACCCTCATGACCACGCCCCTGCCTGCAATCTGTGCTTTTGAGACCACGCTGCACGCGGCTCCTCCCGAAAGCCTGTCGGCTGGGCCGCCACTGACCGACCGCTGGGGCGAATGGGCCACCCTCGCCTTGCGGCCAGGTGAGCTGACTACGCCGTTGCCTGTCGGCTTTGATGAGGCCCTCGAGCGGCTGGGCCGGCTGCCCCGCTGCTACGCCGAACCCGATGGGTCGTTTGTCTGGACCAGCCCCCGCGACGGCCTGCGGTGGCAGGTGGATGGCAACCTGTTTGAGCGGAACGGCGGGCTGCTGCTGGTCGATCTGAAGGGCAGCTGCCCGCCAGCTGAACTGGACCAGTTACTGGCCTGTTTTGGACCGCCGGGAACACCATTCGCGTTTCAGCTGGTGCGGTCGGCGGTCTTCGTCGTTGATGCGGTGTTTCGCCAGCATGCCCTGGCCCGTGGCCACGCCGGCGACGGTGACAGCCTGCGGCCCCCGGAAACCTGCGGCTGGTGATGT
>CALAZQ010000136.1 GCA_937926325.1 uncultured Planctomycetaceae bacterium
GACGGGAGCGGATGCGGAAGTTGCCGGGGCAAGGGACGGTGCCACGCCTGCGATGGCCGGGAGGGGGGCTGCGGAAAGTGTCAGGGTGGCAAATGCTGCGGTCAATGCGGAGGCCGGCCGGGTGGTTGTGCTGCCTGCGGTTTTGGTAGCGGCAAGTGTGTCGGCTGCGGTGGCGGGGGCTGCGGCATTTGTCAACGCGGTGGTGGCCCCGGGACGGGAGGCGGCCAGGGAGGCGGTAGCGGAAGCGGCCAGGGAGGCGGTAGCGGAGGCGGTCAGGGAGACGGTCAAGGTGGTGGCGGCGGCGTCGCCCCAGCAAGCCCTGAAGACACGCCTGTCGGTGACGAGCAACCAGGGGAGGTGATGCTCTTGCTGGTCAACAACCAGCGGCTTCACGAACCTGCGGATGAGATCGCACCGCGTGTCGGTGAAGCGATCAAGGGTGAAGCTCTCTACCGTGACGCTGCGCTGGTGGTCAATGATACTGATTCAGATGATGAAATTGCCGTCATGAAACCGGGTGATCCCCCGCCTGATTCCGAGCAGACGTTCCGTCCCTTCAGGAACAAACAGGACGGTCTTTCCGGCCAGGTGGGGCGGATCGTGGACTCGATCGCGTTTCATCGCAAAGATGCGGAAAACCCCGGGATGCGGGCAGTTGTCGTCTGGCCCGAACGGGAACTCGCGTCAGCCACTGAACTTGAGCCGCTGGCGCGGATGGCTGAATCGGACGGTGGGCCGATTTCCGTGCTCTGTCCCGATGCTGACCCAGTGAAGGCTCGCCAATTGTCGAAAGCCTTGCAAGCTGGCGGAGCGGACATCACCGTACGGTCTCCGAAGAGTCAGGAACTGATCTATCACGTGAAAGACGTGCTTCATGCCGGCAAGCGACCAGAAGTCAAAGAACAGTGAGGACGTCGCAGCAGTGTTGATCAGAAGCGTACAGTGGCTGCCACGGGCGACAGCCAGAGATGCCTGTGTGGTCGGTGCTGCCGTCGTGTGCCTCCTTTCAGCGGTCGTATTTGCTGCAGACGCGGGTGCTCCTGCAGCTGTGCCACAGCGGTGCGAGTGGATTGAGGGGACGCTCGTCCCGCAGGGAGTCATCGGTGTCCGTCGGCTTGGTGATGCAGTCGACGGCGATGAGGCGGTCGATTTCCTCAATGTTTACTCAGAGCCCACCGGCGGAGTGAGGGTCAGTCGTGCCAAGCTTTTCCGGCCCTACTTCGTGACCCGTGGTGGTGCCGGGGCGGGCCGCGTAAGAATCCAGGAGGGATATCACGATCCGCCGATCGGCTGGGTCGACCGGGACCGACTTGAATTTCTGGAGAGTCGCTATGCCTATGTATTTGCCCGGCAGGACCAGCCCGGCAAGGCCGAATTGCACGGCACATCCAAAGAGGCCTACGAGCGGCATCTTGCACAACTCAAGAATGAATACGACGCCAAAACAGCTGAGAGCGTCGTTCTGCGACAGCGTCGCAAAGCCGATCCTTGGCTGCCGGTCACCAGGCAAGACCCCGTGCCGTTTATCGAACTGCTCGGGCAGTCGCTCGCGACGGCCCGTGATGAACCCGACTATCCCGACACAACCCCGACGTTCCAGTTCGGCTTTCCCGCGGAGAATCGACTGCTGCACATGGGTGCTATTTGTGGTGGACCAGTTGATGTGGAATCACTCGCCGATCTCAAGGAAAAAGTCAAAGAGCAGGCTGGGCTTGAGATGCTCTTCGTGATCGACGAGACCTCGAGCATGAAGCCGTACTTTGAGGGCGTTGCTGCTTTTATCGAAGACGCGGGGGCGGTGGTTGGCCGTCCGCAGGGCCTTGCCGCGCAACAGGTCAAAGTCGGCGTCACCTACTATTCCGACGGACCGCGGGAGAGCGAGTGGTTTCGGTGGTCACGGGCGCTCGGGCAGAATCAGCCCGGCTTGGTGCAGATGGGGAAAGGCGCTGCAGCAGTGCTGGCACGGAACGTCCAGACAAATGAGGACAAACTGCCGCCAGGTGATTTTTCCGATGCACCGGAACGGTCGCTGGAGGCACTTCGCCGGGCGATTGAAACTGCCGGCTTTTCGGAAGGGGCGAGCAGATACGTGGCCATCATCGGCGATACGGGCTACGAGGCTGATTCCGACGGCACTGCGAATCTTGAACAAATCGACACTCAAAGGCAGCAGGATCGACCGAGAGTCGACAGCATCGGCAAGCAGAAACTCATCGAGGCGATCGCCGAGGAAATCGAGCGGAATGACCTTACGATTTTTTTTGTCCATGTGGGAGATCGGAAAACATCCGCGCAGCGGCTTTTCGAGGACGACGCCGATGCAGTCCGGGCAGCCCTGGGAGAGAAAGCAAAAGGCCAAGTCAGCTACATCACGGCTGAAGAAAACACGCTCGCTGAAGAACTCGGCAAGGCCCGCGACAAAGCTGAGGCATTGCGCCGGCGGCGGGAACGTGACATTGCCCGGATGGAATCAAGAAATCAGGCTACGGAGCCAGGGCCGAAGCTGATCGACCGGCTTGCTCCTCAGAAAATGACGCTTGAGCAGTACGAGGCGTCCCACCTGCAGTACCTTGTGCCGACCCGTGGCTGGCTCTATCACCCTGCAGACTCCACTGGTGACGTCGAGCGGAAGCCGCAATTCACCGAACTGCTGTTTCTTGCGGCTGCCGAGCAGCGGGCCTTACAAACTCTGTTGAAGCATTGCCGGGAGCGGCTGGCCAAAAATCTGGCCATCGACGGGTCGAAAGCGGTTGCGGTATTCGCGGAATCGCTGGCAGCCGAGACCGGCGACCCCGAGGTGGTGGAGGAGGCACTGGCTCAGTGGCAGGCGATCCCTGAAGCACAGCGGCGAATAGGTGTCTTCCTCGAAGACAAACTCGGGCTGCGAATCAAGGCGACCCTTCCGTTTCCGCCAGACGGCTATCGCGAAGATCAGGCCGAGGAGACTCCCGAGAATCCACACGCGACGCACGAATTCTGGCGGGCCCTGCTCCGTGTCGAGAAGCTTCTGGATGCCCTTAAGGC
>CALAZQ010000137.1 GCA_937926325.1 uncultured Planctomycetaceae bacterium
TTTCCAAAAGTAGGCCGGGACGACATCCCGATGAGCGTTGCTGGCCTCTCGGCTCGACTCTCCGCCACTCCGGCTTGACATGCAGCAGGCACTCCGTACACTGAACAGCCGTACCGCTTTATGGGAGTTGATTTTCCCAAGGGCTACGGTTCGGATGGGTTGACGCGATAGGGCAAAGCCGGCGTTTGCTATCGGAGTTTTTTGAATGCCTGCAACCGAAGAAGAGATTCGCCAATTTGCGGTTTTTGCCGCGGACAGACTCCGCCACTCACACAACGCCACAAGCCTGGAGGAGTTGGTGGAGGAATGGCGATCGTCGCATCCTTCAGCAGATGATGCTGCAGCCATCCGCGCCTCATTGCACGATGCCCGGCGGCATGAAGGCCGCAGCCTGGCCGAATTCATCGGCGAGTTTCGTGAGCGACATCGTCTCGGTGACACAGGATGATCCACCGGATTGTCATCCTGCCCGTGCCGAACGTGACGCTGAACACATCTACGGTTGGATTCTCGCAAGAAGCCCGCAAGGTGCTCTGGCGTGGTGGCGTTCCTTCGAGCAAGCAATACACCGAATCGCTGGACAGGTCGATGTTGCCGGACCAGCGCCCGAAAATGATCTGTTCCTGGAATACATCCAACAAAAAATCTTCCACACGAACCGAGGTCGTCGCTACCGAATCGTATTCACCGTCTCCGGTGACGACATTCAGCCCTTCCTCTGCCGCCTCGGCTCGCGGCTCATCCGGTTGGCTCTCAACAGCTTCATGGCATTTTCGCTCGTTCCACTCAAGCTGGCCGGCTCGATCGGCCTGGTCGCCCTCTCCGTCGGCCATATTCACACCGAAGTGATCGGCCGCTGTACCTCGTACGGCCGCAAGGCGGCCCAAGCGATCGCAGGCCTTTAAGCCGTCGTCCTCAGAAAGCCGCAGGACGCATTCCCGCAGGCTAGCCCGCGCATCAGCGCCGCTGCAGACACCAGGTCGCGGTCGGTGGTTCCTGGCGTGGGCATGGGATACCGCATTAGGCGGTTACTCGCGTTTTCTCGTAGAGAAACTCGGGGGCCAGATCGGCGCCATTGGGCCAGCAGAGCGTGTGGAACTCTGGATGGATCACGAATTGTGCGAAAAGCGCACCGTCCTTCAGCGGCTCAAAAAGGTCACCATAGAGTTCGGGGCCGAGATCGATATCGCCTTCCGTGCCATCGGCGAACCGAAGATGAATGACATGCCCAGCAACGTGATGGGCTGCAACGACTTTTGGAATCATGCGATCACTCCAGTGGTTCTATTTTGATTGCCGGGCGACCAGCCTGCAACAGATTCCAGTTTTCTAAGAGTTCTGCCTGATGAAGCGATCGCCACTCTTCGACAAGTCGCAGGGCACGTCGTGGAAATTCGCCCGTGACCTCTCCTCACTCAATAGTGACCATGAGTCATAAGCATACGGGCTATGGTTCATGAGTGGGCAAAAACGAAGACGTTGATCTGGAAACAATTGAGTGACCGTCACGAAGCTGCCCGGTGGCTGACGCGGCAGCCTTCCTACGCCATACTTTGGCTGGGAGACCCCGTTTATGCCGCAGCCCCGCATCGCCATTCTCATTCCCGCCTTCAACGAGGCGGGCACTATCCCCAGCCTGCTGCACGAGCTGACCGCCGTGCTGGACGGGCTGCCCGACTATGCCTTCACCGTCCTCTTCGTCGATGACGGCAGCAGTGACGACACGGCCACCCTGCTCGAGCAGGCCGCCGCCACGGACCCTCGGATCGGCGTGATCGAACTCTCCCGCAACTTCGGCAAAGAGATGGCTCTTACCGCCGGTCTGCAGGTCCTCGACGCTGACGCCGTCATCATCATGGACGCCGACCTGCAGCACCCGCCTCGCTACATCCCCGAAC
>CALAZQ010000138.1 GCA_937926325.1 uncultured Planctomycetaceae bacterium
GGAATGCGCAGGCTGCCGCGGCGGTTGGCATGATCGACGAAGGTTAACTGACCCATGTAGTTCTCCGCCTTGTCCGCCGGCGGGAACCTACCAGCTTCAGGACGGAATGGCTCGCCCGCAAAAGTCGCGGGACATGAACCAAGCAGAACGAGACAGCAACCAAGAACGAGAAAAGCTCTCATATGTGAACCAACCCATTGCTTTCGCCGAAACGGTCAGTCTCAACCCCCATCTTCTGTGCCATCATCAACAACAGGTTGCTCATGTGAGCATCAGGGTTCACGGCTTTGTGCTGGATCCGGTAGTGCGCGGACGCATTTTTCAGGTCATACTGAAAGCCTTCCTTCATGAGGTTGAAGTCGATGTGCTGGCCGTGTTTCAGCCCCAGGTCTTTCCCGCCGGCGAGGACAAGCGGGAGATTGGTATTACCGTGGCCATGGCCATTGGACATGCCGCTGCCAATCAGGGCCATGGTTGAATTCAGCAAGGGCTTGCCGCCCGCATCTTGAGTCTCCGCCAAGCGATTGAGGAAGTAGGCGAATTGCTCGAAGATGAAGCTGTCGTATTTGGCCAAATGCTCCAGGTACACCGGATCGCCGCCATGGTGACTGAGCATGTGCCGCGTCTGGGTCATCCCCAGTTCGGGAATTGAAGGAGCGTGGCCTTCACCACCCATGCTGAACGTCGCGACTCGCGTCACATCCGTCTGCAAGGCCAATACCAACAGGTCATACATCGTGCGGTAGTACTCTCCCGCTTCCGCGAGAGGCACATCACGGTTTGTCCGCTTGCGGTCTTCTTCAGCGATGTTCGGTAGTGGAGTATCCAACCAAGCGTCTGCCCGCTGCGTGCGGATCTCCGTCTCTCGCACCGAGGTCAAATACTGCTCCATGCGGCCTTTGTCGACCGCGCCCAACTCCCGCTCAAGACGTCGCACCTCTTCGAGGTTGAAATCCAGCACGCTTCCCTTTTGCCGCAGCCTGCGCCTCTGAACTTCCTTGCCACCGGCGGGCGCACCGAACAACGCTTCGAAAACCTCGTTGCACCGTCGCAGCGGCGGCAGATTGATGCCATCGGCTGTCCACGCGAGTGACTCTTGATTGGCGGCAATCTCCAGCGAGGCGTACCGCGTTTGCTGGGCGGTTACCTGGGCAATCAGTTGGTCGACGGAAATGGTATTGCGGATGGAAGGACCGAACTGTCCATCGGTCAGCCAGGTTCGGATGCATTTGTGATGGGATGCGCGACTGCCGGGGTGGCTCATCCCGCTGATCGGTGTGATGGCGTCGCGGAACTTCTCGAGCGGTTTGAGGGCTCGGGAGATTTCGTAGTCCTTACCAGCCTTGGTGATCTGGTATTCGAAAATGTTGACGCCGTTGGCAAAGTAGATGAAGACACTGCGTCGCGGCGCGGAGACTTGCTCGGCCGCCCGCAACGGCCTCATGCAGTCGAGGAGAGGCAATGAAATACAAGTGCCCATCGCGCGAAGGGCGTGGCGACGATTGATCAGCCAGGATTGGGATAGAAAATGAGCCATGTTTGCTTCCTTGGTTAGCGTTTTTGTATGAGGTCAGACAGGGCCACCGCTCGCACGATGTCTCTGAGTCCGAATCGATTTCGTTTTGCTGTTTCAACAATCTCTTGAACTTCGTCCTCGTCATCCACGGTCAGCACGCGACGAAGCGCATAGGAACTGAGGTGTTCAACGAATGCTCGCAAGAACTCGTCGCGTTCCTCGAGCAACAACTGCTTGAATGCAATCGCATCGCTAAACTGCCGACCGTCAGGCATGACGCCCGACGCATCGACCAAGGGATCCTCGCCTTTGCCCGTTGTGACTCGCTCGCGGACGCGCCATTGGCCGATGGCATCGTAGTGGTCCCAAGCAAAACCGAGTGGATCGATCTTGCTGTGGCAGGACGCGCAGCTTGCGTTCTGGGCGTGAACCCGCAGTCTTTGACGGACCGTTACCTTGTCACCTTCAGGAGGAACCGGCGGGATCGGCTCGACATTCGCCGGGGGTGGCGGCGGAGTTTTGTTGAAGATCGCTTCGCTGATCCACACGCCGCGATGAACCGGACGATGACGGGTTCCGTCGGAGGTCAGGCCGAGCACGCCGCCCATGGTCAGGAGCCCACCTCGGTGATGGTCTGATTTGAGCGAAACGCGATGGAATCCCGATCCTTCTGGCTCCGGCAGCCCATAAAAATCGCACAGCCGCGTGTCAGCCATGGTCCATTCGGACTGAATGAATTCGTCGAGCGGCAGATTGTTTGCGAACATTTCATGGAAGAACTCGACCGGTTCGCGGCGCAAGCTGTTTTCGAGCCACAAGTCGTAACGCGGGTAGAGATCTCCATCCGGCGGAAACATTCCCACGCGATGCAGTTGCAACCACTGACGTGGGAAGTCTTCGACAAAACGGTTGATCTTTTCATCAGCCAACATCCGATCAACTTCCTCGGCCATTCGATCGCTGCGTAGTGTGCCTTCTTCCGCAGCGGCCAACAGACGATTATCCGGCATCGAACTCCAGAGGAAGTACGACAACCGTGATGCCAGTTCGGAGTCAGTCAAACGATCCCGTTGGACCTCCGGTTCGCCCTCAACCAAATAGATGAAATGGCGAGAAGTCAGCACGGCTTTCATCATGACCTTGTAGGCTGCAACGGTTGTCTCGCCCACCTCCCGTTCTGCACGATAGATCTCAAGACAGCGATCAACCTCTTGCCGCGTGACCGGACGCCGCCAGGCCCGCTCGGCAAACCTCTTCAGGTGCAGGGCCACCTCGTCTTCGGAAGCTCCCTCAGCCGGCAGGAGACCACGGCGGCGAGCTTTCTCCTCGCCCGTTTCCAATGGGCCTTCCCATTCGATCCAATCGACCAACACCGTGGGATAGATCGCGTTGCCTTCGTTGTCGAAGACCTGCGGAGCGTTCCGGTTCAGGGTCCGCGTCTCACTGCTGTGCGTGAACAGGTACGTTGGCCGCGTGCCAATGGCATAGCTAAACGCACCCCCATTCCTCGCTCGTGGAACCGATACCGTGTTGACGACATCGAAATGGAGCTCGACGGGCCGCTCCAGCAGGACATCCGCCTCATAAACTTCGGGTTCATCTTCGGGTGCGGTGACGTCGAACGCGATGGTGTCGTCCACGATGTTGGACGGGGATAACTCACCGATTCGCAGGTGAGCAAGTGGACCGCCGGGCGGACGAATCCCGCTAGCCTGAAGACGCATGCGATACATGCCGGGCTGGAAAGGCTGATCACTGGGAAACCACTCGGGTGAAAACGCCATCTGCAGCTTTTCATTCGAGTGCGGCATGCCATCGACCATCAGGTAGCGGAGCGGCCGTTTGATTCCAAAGCCATCCAGCCACTTTTTCTGGTATTCACTCAGATCGTTGCGACGGTAACGCAGCCAGTTGGCGTTCTTGCGGAACGTGCGTGTCATCGTCGGCTCAGCGGGAAATGCGCGTTCGACCGCCAGTTCTGCCGCGCGGTAATACCGCTCGAGATGCGACGACGAAAGCGACAGCTCCGAACCGATGCGTTCGTAACCATGCCACAGCGTGTCCTCGTTCAGTTCGCCTGGCTGAGTGGGGTCGTAATGGACACCCAGCAGATCATAGATCGTATTCTGATACTCCCTGCGGCTCAGTCGATAATGAGCTACCGGCGGACGAGCCGCCATACGTGCTGCCTTACCTTCTTTGATCCGAGCGTCCAGCTTCAACACAAATGCCGAGATCTCATCTTGCGTCGGCTGTGTCTCATCTTCCGGAGGCATCTCACCAGCATTGATCCGACCGATCACCTCCGCCCACAAATGGCTATCCGCACCGGACTTGAAATCACGCGAGAGTTGATCAACTCGCAGACCACCTTCCTCCGCATCGGGGCCGTGGCAGCGCAAACAATGCTGTGTCAGGAAAGCCTCAAACGGCTCTCCTGCTTTCGCGGTCTCAGTTCCCGTAACGTAGCGAGTCAACGCTACCATCACGATGGTGGTCGTTATGATCGATGTTCGGTTCTTCACTCTTATCAACTCCTCCGCCCGTCGCGTTCTGCTCCGTCAAGCCAGCCACCACGCTGCGGCGTGACGCTGTTTTGTGTGTCGGCGTACCAGCTCCTGAGTCGCTTCAGCATGTCGGCCGCGCGATCGGGGTCTCCGTCAGCCAGCTCCGTTTTCTCGGATGGGTCCACGTCGAGTCGGTAGCGTTCAAGTGTCCCTTTGCGAAGCTCCCGTTGCGAGCTTTGGGATGATGGACGACCAACTTCTATGGTCCCTCGCGCATCGCTTCAGAACGATCTCCTCCGTTACCAAGCGAGGCCCAGTACAGCGGACGCGCGGAAAGGTCCTGCTAGTTCAATAGCATAGGCGAGAGACCGATCCCAACCAGCGGTCGATCCGCCGAGGAATCTACCTTCACCACAGCAATGATAGTCCGGCCAATGGCACTTCGGCAACCATGTCGATAGGCGTGTTCAAGCCGATGGGCGGCTGGTGAGGCTGCTGCCGCGTTTTTCGACGCCTGATCAGCCGCTCCCTGAGCGGCGTGCCCCCCCGTCAGTGGTGGTTTTCTCGCGTCAGCGCGGAGCCTCTTGCGGAGCCTCTT
>CALAZQ010000139.1 GCA_937926325.1 uncultured Planctomycetaceae bacterium
GAAATCTGCCTGCCCCTCGCCGACTGACACAATCTCAGATCCTGGCACCTCGCCGCACTCCGCCGGATCAATCGGCTCAAAGGCCGCCAGCTGATTCCGGGCAACCGCTGCTGAAGCATCTGAGGCATCATCGCCCGCCGCTTGCCGGGCCGCGATCCGACGGTCGAGTTCCGCCAGAGGCAACTCGCAGACCAGCCAGGTCAGCGGCACCTGCTTGACGGTAGCAAGCTCAGTAAACACTGCCCGCTGGGCCCGCCGCAGGCAGGTGGCATCGACCACCACGCTCTGCCCCGCGTCCAGCAACAGACCGGCGAGTTCGACAAGCCGTCGATAGACCTGCTCAGTCATGGCAGCAGAATAAAGCCACGCTGTTGCCGCATCGTCAGCTGGCCGCTCCGTCGGACGCAGCCCAGCCAGCCGCTTGCGTTCGACATCACTACGAACGCGCACGGCACCGCAACGCTCGATCACCTGCCCCGCCACCGTGGTCTTACCAGACCCGGAAATGCCACTGGTCACAAACAGCCTGGGCTGCCGTGGGCTGGCCAAGTGGTCAGCCAGGTCGAGGTAGCGATCACTTTCGTGATCCATCTTCACAACAACTGTTTGGTTTCCTGCTTCACTGGCCTGTTTCCGCCGAATAGCCGCCACTGCGGCCCGCACGATGGCCCGATAAACCGCGAACAGCGGCATGATGGCCGCCGCCGCATGGTCGTCTGTCGCCTCCAGCCAGCCGCTGGTCACGCGAGCCGCCAGATCGGGCCGGCCTCGGGCATGCAGATCCATCACCAAGAAGGCCACGTCGTTGGCGACGTCGATCCACCGGAGTGACTCGTTGAATTCAATGCCGTCAAAGGCAACCGGCCGGCCCTTGTGCATGACGATGTTGGCCAGATGCAGATCACCATGGCACTCGCGGACCTTGCCAGCCTGGCGGCGGGCTTCCAGCAGGCCTGCCCTGGCGGCCAGTTCAGCCGCCAGCCAGCCTCGCAGCTGTTCAGCCCGCCCAGCAGTTTCGGGGCGGGCTGAGACCAGCTGTTCGAGATTGAGTTCAACGGTCGACAGGAAAAGCTGCGGGCTGCCCCACGGCTGCTGAGGGTCAGCCACGGCCAGTCGATCCTCGACGCCAGCGATCTCAACTGCCAACTGCTCACAGTCAGCTGGCGACAACTTCCCAGCCTCCAGCAGTCGGTCGAGCTGGTCAGCCTCATTGAACTGCCGCAGTTTGACGGCCCATTCAATCGGCTCACCTGCACCCTCAACCTGCGGCCGGTTCACCGGTCCGGTGATCGGCACGCCGGCAAGATAGAGCTCTGGTGCAAACCGACCGTTGAGCCGCAGCTCTTCCTGGCAGCAGGACCGCCGTGCCTGGAGTGTTGAGAAATCAAGAAAGCCCAGGCTTACCGGCTTCTTCAGCTTGTAGGCATAGTCACCAGTCAAAAACACCCACGAGATGTGGGTCTCAACCAGTTTGATCGGACCGGTCGGGTGGGGATAGGCAGCGGGGTCCAGCAGACCCTCGATCAGCGGCGGCAGCGACGACATGGGCGAAGCATCGCAGATCGAACCCACACCATTCAAACACCAGCCCTCGTGGCATGGCTGATAGACTTCGGCCGACAACCCCTGCCTCATTCACCCGGTGCCACCATGCGTTCACTCGGTCTGTTTCTCGCGGTCCTGCTGTGCTGCGGTTCACTCTCACGTGCTGCTGCTGAAACCAAGCTCTTTGTCCTGCCCTCAGGAGACGACGCCGCCGCAGGCAGCCGCGAGGCCCCCCTGGCCAGCCTGGCCGGTGCCCGCGACCGAATTCGGCAGCTCCGCAGTGAAGGCATCACCGGCCCAGTGATGGTCGCTTTTGGCAGGGGAACCTACTTTTTCAACAGCCCGGTTTCCTTCTCCAAACAAGACTCCGGCAGCGAGGCGGGACCGGTCACCTATCTGGCAGCTGCCGGCCAGCCGGTGCATTTCACCGCCGGCCGCTCCGTGACCGGCTGGCAGCCGGTTACCGATCAGCAAGTCCTCGCCCGGCTGCCGGAGGTCGCCAGGCAGGCGGTCCGGGTGGCTGATCTGAGAGGCCAGGGCATTGGCGACTATGGCACGCTGAAAGTCCACGGCTTCGCCGGGCCAAACCCACCGGCGGTGGCGGAACTGTTCTTTCAGGAACAGCCGATGAGCCTGGCCCGCTGGCCGAATGAAGGCTTTCGTGGACTGAAAAAAGTCGTCAACGCGACCACGCTCCTCCCAGATACCGACCGCACGAAACAGTGGCAGAACGAGGCCGACCCCTGGGTGTTCGCCTATTGGCATCACGACTGGGCCGAACTCTTTGAACCGCTCACGGGCATCGCAGCCGAGACCGGAGCCTTGTTGCGATCTGAAACGGTCAAGCCGCAGTACGGCATCACCGCCAACCGGGCCCGCTGGTATGCCGCCAACCTGCTCTGTGAGCTCGACGCACCCGGCGAGTACTACCTCGACCGCAAAGCCGGCCGGCTCTACTTCTGGCCGCCGGGTGGTGCTTCGGCCGACTTGGCGACGACCGTGCTCTCGATGGGCGAGGGGCTGCTGCGGGCAGCCGACGTCAGCCATGTCCGGTTTCAAGGCTTCACCCTCGAAGCCTGCCGGGGCACGGCCGTGCGAATCACCGGCGGCAACGACTGCCAGCTTGTCGGCTGCACCATTCGGAACATCGGGCACTCTGCCGTATCGGTCTCGGGTGGCCAGCGGCACACCGTCTATGGCTGCGACATCCACGACTGCGGTACCGGCGGCATCGGCATGGCCGGGGGCGACCGCAAGACCCTGACCCCAGCGAGCCACACTGCCGAAAACAACCACGTCTTTCGCTACTCGCGGCGGGCGCGGACCTATCGGGCCGGCATCTCCGTTTCCGGTGTCGGCAACCGGATCGTCCGCAACCTGATTCACCACGGTCCCCATCTGGCCATATCAGCGGGCGGCAATGACCACCTTGTGGCAGGCAATGAAGTCCACAACGTTGTTGCCGAGAGCGGCGACGCCGGGGCCTATTACGTCGGCCGCGACTGGACGCAGCGGGGCAACGTGCTGCGAGGGAACTATTGGCATGACATCGTCGGCGAAACTGGCTTTGGCGGCATGACGATCTATCTCGACGACCAGCACTGTGGCCACACCATCGAGGGCAACCTGTTCCAGCGGTGCTCCCGGGCGGTCTTCATCGGTGGCGGTGACGACAATCTGGTCGCCAACAATCTCTTTCTCGACTGCCACCCGTCGGTCCACATCGACAACCGGGGCATGGGCTGGCAGAAGGCGGCCACGGATGATCCCCAGGGCACACTCCGCACCCGGTTTGCGGCGATGCCAGTCGGCAGCGAACTCTGGAAGCAGCGATACCCCACCCTGGCCGGCACGCTGGAAGATGAGCCGAACATCCCCAAGCGGAACGCCTTGCTGCGAAACATCAGTGTTGGCGGCCGCTGGGACGACCTGCATAAGGGCACCCGCAGCTACCAGACAGTCGAGGACAACCTGGTCTTCGACGACGATCCCAACTGGGCCCGTCTGCAGACCGACGGCGAAGGCCGGCCGACGGGAGTGGTCTTCAAAGACCCGTCGGCGGCAAGCCAGATCGGCTTTGAGCCGCTGGCCTTCGACCGGATGGGGCTTTATGACGATCCCCGCCGAGCCAGCTGGCCGGTCGCCCGCCAGGTCGAACCGATCTCGTTTGACAAGTGATCCAACCAAAGCATTCGCACCACTGCCATCGCACCTTGGAGATCGCCCGATGATCGTCGCCGCCTTTTCGGTCAAACCATACGACCAGCAATTTCTCGAAGCCGCGGCCGAGGCTGCCGGCGCGCCAGTCGAGTGGCGGTGGTTCTCCGAGCCGCTGCGGGCCGAGACTGCTCGGCTGGCCGAAGGGGCGACCGCCGTCTGCTGCTTTGTCAACGACACACTCGATGCCGCCTGCATCGAAACGCTGGCAACCATTGGCGTGAAGCTGATCTGCCTGCGGTGTGCCGGCTTTAATCAGGTCGATCTGCAGGCGACCGAGGCCCATGGCATCCCGGTGGTCCGGGTGCCCGAGTATTCACCCCACGCTGTGGCAGAGCACACCGTCGGCCTTGTGCTGATGCTCAACCGCAGGCTGCACAAGGCCTATAACCGGGTTCGTGAGGGCAACTTCGCCCTCGACGGCCTGCTCGGCTTCGACCTGCATGGCCGCACCGCCGGGGTGATTGGCACCGGCAAGATCGGCCGCTGCGTCGCTGAGATTCTGCTCGGCTTCGGCTGCCGGGTGCTCGCCCATGATCTGCACGCCGCCGAGGAACTCGTCGACCGGGGTGTTGTCTATCTGCCGCTCGATGAACTCCTGCAGCAGAGCCGCATCGTCAGCCTCCACTGCCCGTTGCTGCCGGCCACCTACCATCTGATCAACGCCGAGCGAATCAACCTGATGCAGCCAGGCGCGATGCTGATCAACACCAGCCGGGGCGGGCTGGTCGACACCGGCGCGGTGATTGAGGGGCTCAAGCAGGGCCAGATCGGCAGCCTTGGCCTCGACGTCTACGAGGAAGAGGCCGACCTCTTTTTCGACGACAAGAGCGGCACGGTGATTCAGGACGATCTC
>CALAZQ010000140.1 GCA_937926325.1 uncultured Planctomycetaceae bacterium
GTCCTGCCGAGCAGCCGATGGGAACGCCAAGGGTTCCCATGGCTGCCGAGCCCGGACGGCCGCCGCGGCGTGCCGTTCACGCTGGTCAGCTTTTCCGGCGGGGTCGCGTGGTGCCGCCGGCCATCGCGGCGAGTTCCTCGATCGAGATGCCCGCGTCCTGCACGAGTCGTGTGAGATCGACCGCCGCGAAGATGTTCAGCCGCCTGGTGAGCATGGTGCGGTGGTACTTCACTGTCCGCTCCGAGAGCCCGTAGGCCTCCGCCATGTCCCTGTTCTGCATTCCCTTGACGATTCCGAGGAGCATCTGGAGCTCCCGCTCGCTGAGCAGGTCGACCTTGGTCCGGGCCTCGGCCGCGTGCATCCGCGTTGCCCGCTCCCGGGCGTCGCGGGCGATGGCTCGGTCGATGGCCGCGACGAGATCCGCCGTGCCGGCCCGCTTCGTCAAAAAGTCTTCCGCGCCGGCTCGCATCGCCCGCACGCTCGTGGGAATGTCACCCTTGCCGGTCACGAACACGACTGGGAGCGGGTTGGGTGACGTCGCGAGGGTTGCCTGGAGATCGAAGCCGTCCCGCTTCGGCATCTGCAGGTCTGCGAGCACGCACCCCGGTGCCTCGGGATTCGGCCGCTCGAAAAACCGCTCCGTCGAAGGATAGGTGGCCACGGCGTAGCCATGGCCGCGGAGCCGGCGATCCATGCTGCGGAGAAACGAGTCGTCGTCGTCGACGACGTGGACCGTGGGCTTCATTCGTGTCCTCCCGGCTCGTGCCACGCGGGCAACCGCAGGCTGGCCGTGAGCCCAACGCCCGGATCGTTCTCGAGCCGGAGCGTCCCTCCGTGTTGCTCGATGATCGCCCGCACGATCGGAAGTCCCATGCCCAGGCCGTCCTGCTTGGTGGTCTCGAAGGGCTCCAGCACCCTCTCCTCCATATAATCCATGATCCCACCGCCGTTGTCGATCACCGCCATCTCGATCGACTGGCCCTCACGGCGGGCCCGAATCGTGATCGCCCCCGGGAGCTGGCGGACGCCTGCCGATTCCCGGATCCCCTCCGCCGAGTTGCCGATGAGGTTAAGGAGGGCCTGCTGGAGGAGGATTTCGTCGCCGGCCACCGGTGGCATGCCCGGATCGCAGGACACGGTGACGCCGATCCGCTCGGCGGTGAGCCGCGGGCCGGCCAGGGCCAGCACGCTTCGGATCAGGCCCGGCACGTCGACCGGCCTGACTGCAAACCGCTGGCGGCGGACCATGGCCCGGATGCCGTCGAGCACCGCCCCCGCCCGGGCGTCGTCGGCGGCGATGTCATCGACGATCGCGCGGAGTTCGGCGGCGTTGGCGGAGCGATCGTCGCGAAGCAGGAGCTGCGCCGCCTCGACATTGTTGAGAATGGCACCGAGCGGCTGGCCGAGTTCGTGGGCCAGCGACGCGGCCAATTGGCCGAGCATCGAGACGCGGCCCGCGTGGACGATCTGGTCCTGCTGTTCGCTCACGATCCGCTCGGCGCGGCGACGGCGCCGCGATTGGGCAACCAGCGCCGCGATCAGCCCGGCCTGGATCGCGAGCGCCGCCGCTCCCGCGAGAATCTGTGGCCAGTAGCGGTCCCAGATTCGCGGTTCGCGAAACAGGATCTTGCTGCCGGCCGGAATCCGGGACGCGGGGATGCCGAAGCGACTCAGCACCCGCTCGTCGAAGAGGGAGACCGGGGGCACGCTCACCGCCGCAGGGATCGAGCCCGGTCGGCTCGTGACCACGAGCCGACCGACGACCTCGCCGATCGCCCGCGTGTCGTTGCACACGCCCCCCACGATGCCGCGGCCGACGTAGGTGTCGATGATCCCGAACATTGGAACGCTCGACTCTCGGCAGAGCGATGTCAGCACGTCCGCCGGCACGTGGGCCTGGCCGGTCTCGTCCTTCCAATACCCCGCGAAGACCACCGCCGAGTCTGCGGGCAGTTCGCGGACTCGCCGCCGCACTTCCGAGAGGGGCAGGTCGATGAGCGGCAGGAACTCGATGCCCCGCTCCTTCGTCACCGCGAGGGCCTGCTCGACTTGAAAGGCAAGAAATGCCGGATGCGGAATGGATTGGCTGATGAGGGCGATCCGCCTGGTGCGGGGGAAGAGGTCGCAGGCCAGCGCACTCGTGGCCCCGATCGTCGACTCGGCGCTGGCGCACGTGTAGTCGGAAACGCTGTCGAGCGGGGGCGGGCTCTCGCCGGGCCGCTGGACCGCCACGATCCGGGCGGCGGGCGCGAACCGGTCGCGGTTGGCGAGCACGAAGTCACGGGTCACCGCGCTCGTGGGAACGATCACGTCGAACGACCGGTCGCGGTACTTGTCGACGAGCCATCCTGTGGCCCGGTCGGGATCACCGAGTGTCCGATTGAGGCGGACGAGATCGAGGTTCTCGACGAACACGTCCCGCGGTTCCCGCCCCTCGGCAAGTCCCGACCGAAACCCCTCCATGAACTGCACGAACGCGGGGCGTGTCTGCCCTTCCTGGTCGATCACGAGCACCCGCTCGGCCGCGGCGGCCACCTGCCCGGCTGCCGCGAGGAGCATGAAGCCGCCCACGCCCAGGTTCCAGTGGCGGCTCGACGGCGGCATTTCGAGACGGATTCTCGAGTCCATGACAGGGAAGCACTTTTCAGTCTTCAGTGTGGCAAGCGACGAGCGGCCGAGGAAGGGCCTGTTCCCGCCATTTCCCCGAACGATGGCTTCAATTTTGTGGAAATGGGTTTTCGGGCTCCCCTGCTGGGCAGAAATGGGACCAGAACGTACCTGTCTTCGACTGGATCGAGAGCGGGCTTTCCAGTCGCCGCCAACGCGATTCAACACGCCGCACCGGCGAACCTGGCTTTCCGACCGGTCCTTGACCGAAATGTTGCCGCCATGTACCTCTAAGGTTACGCTTCTGGGCAACTCGTGGACATGCCGGCCGTTGTTGGATCGGTTCCGCGGGTGAGCCCTTCCGTCTCCCTCCAAAGGATTGGCTACCAGGATGCGGCTCGTGAGCCGCGTGCCCGCAACGCGCGGGTTCCAGAAGGCGGTTCCCAGAGCTCCGTTCCCGTCCTCCCGAAATAGCACAAGTTCTTGCATGTTCAACATCGACCTCCCGCACGTGAAAGGACCGCCCATGAACATGTCCCGCCTCACGACCTTTGCTTTGGTCGCGTTGCTCGTTGCAACGCTCGCCGCCCCCGCCCACGCTGTCACGATCGATTGGGTGACGGTGGGCGATCCGGGCAATGTCGCTGACGACACGGGCTACGGTGCCGTGGCCGATTCATTCCAGATCATGAAGTACGAGTGGACGAACTCTCAGTACGTCGACTTCCTCAACGCCGTAGATCCAAACGGTACGAATCCCAACTTTGTCTACCACACCGTGATGGGCTACGACGCCCGCGGCGGGATCAGTTTCGCAGGCGGCAATGCTGCCGGCAGCAAGTACGCCGCGAAGACGAACATGGGCGACAAACCGGTGAACTTCGTGACCTGGTGGAATGCTGCGCGTGTGGCCAACTGGCTGGAGAACGGGGCGCAGGCGTACGGTAGTTCTGATGCGAGTGCCACCGCTCCGCAAAATAGGGGCGCCTACACCCTCGGCACAGCGACGAGCGGTACCGCTCCCAGAGTGAACTCCGAAGCGCGGTTCTACATCCCGACGGAAGACCAGTGGTACAAGGCGGCGTACTACCTGGGTGGTCGCACGAACGCGGGCTACTCGAACTACGCCACGCAGGGTAGCTTTACTCCTCAGCTGATGTCGGCTGACCAGAATGGCAACGGCTGGTATGAGGCCTCAATCGGGGTGATGAATTATGCAAACTACGACAGCTATGCCTCATGGAATGGAGAGCAGGGCAACGTAACGACCGTTGGCACCAATGGCGGTCCGAGCGCTTATGGCACATTCGACATGAGCGGGAACGTCAGCGAGTGGAACGACGTGACGGGTGCTGCCGGCTCGAATAAGGGAATCCGGGGCGGCTTCTGGCGTTCAAATAGTTACGTCTTGTCGTCCTCCTCCCGGGAATTGATTTACACAAATTACATTGACGATAGCATCGGTTTTCGTCTCGCGGGACCGGCTCCGCTTGGCGTGCCCGAGCCGTCGACCTGGGTGATGGGACTGGCCGGCATTGCCTGTGCGGGCTGGGGAGCGTTTCGGCGCCGCAGGCGGGCCTGACGCGGACTAACGGACAGGACAGCCCGGTCAATGGCTGTGGATGCCGATCACGGGTAGTCCGTCTATCCGTCCCTGAAGGACGTCGAGATCCTCCGCTCGCGAGAGCTCGCTGACATTCAAGCCGACTGATTCACGCAGTTGCCATCTGCATGATGGCACCATGTGGCAAAGGCTGGCACCGGACCTCAGCACTTCGGTTCAAATCCCCGAACTGCAGCCGGGGCAGCGGTAGCAGGTCAGTTCAGAGGGTTGGCGGCAACTGGAACCTGCCCGCCACCACGCCCTCCACCGAGATGTCTTCGTCGAGGGATTCCCAACGCAGCGCCGTGCCACCGACCTCCAGTCGGACCTCGGCCAACTGAGATTCGCTCGCTTGCTCGAGCCGCAGAAAGCGATTCGCCGGAAATCCAACGACCCGCTGGTCCGTCAACTCGACGTAGACCATCCGGCCCTCAGTCCAAACTCTCGTCGCCACGGCTTCGGTTTCCTGGTGGATGGTGCTCATCGTATTTCTCCAGCAAGAGGTCGGCGTGTTCGTAAACCAACCGTTCCATGTCCCTCACGGTGTGGGCAGGAACGCCACGATTTCGGGCCAAGGCCACTGGATCGAGCCAAAACTTGCACTCTCCGTCCGCACAACGCACGTGAATGTGCGGAGGCTCGATGCCCTCGTCTGAGTAAAAGTGAAGACGATAACCGCCGACCCGGAGCACCGTGGGCATCCGCTCAGGATATTGCTGGCGTGAGCCGCAGACAAGTTCGGCACCCGACGATTTTTTCAGTACGGCCTCCTGCGAGCAGCAACTGCGGCGGATTCTCAAAGCGAACACTTCACGGATCGAGAGGGAGACAGAGCACCCGCTGCAAGGCAGGCACGATCATGCGCACAGATCATGGTGTGTCCTCCAGACGTGGTAGTGGAAGGGTAGCCCGGTCAATGGCACTTCCTCAACCATCACCGCGGCGATGAGCGACTCGTGAGCGGTGTGTCCCGGTCGCCTCCAACGCGATTCAACACGCCGCACCGGCAAACCCTCGCTTTCAAGCCGGTTTTTGACCGAAGGCTTGACGCTAGTTGTTTCTTCACGTTACTTTTTGGAGCAGCCCAGGAGCCCCATGGGGATCGTGGCCTGGCGATCGGCAGCGGCCCCCACCCCGTCCGCCTGTTCCGCTCTTGAGAAACGGAGTATCCAGATGAGTTTTCCCTTCGTGCAACGACTTGCGTCCCGCGTTCGGTTTTCTTCCGTGGCGGCGAAGGCATCGCTGGTGGAGGTCCCATCTCGAGCACTCGAGCGGGGAGTCGTGATGATGACCAGAGCGATTGGTGTCCTCGCGATCGCGACCGCCGCCAGCGTCGCCTCGGCCGACATCGTCTACAGCGGCGTGCTCAATCAGACCGCCAATGCCACCACCGGCCCGCTGACCATCGACATCTTGGGCCAGCAGTGGGGATTCGGCCACCAATCTGGCGGAGCAATCGACTACAGCTTTGTCTCGGCAAACAACAGCGGGTCTGGCCTATTCGTCGAACTCGCCAGTCCGCTCGTCGCCCGGAACTTCACAGCGGGTGCCACCATCGGCACGCTCACCTCGACGCTGAATATGTTCCCGACCGGTGGTTCCACCAATGAAGACGTCTATCTCCACAACTACGCCGCCCTCCCGGGCGATGAAGGCAACTTTCCCGCCACCGGCACGGGTTTCGTCGGTTTCGGATTTGGCGGTCCAGTGAACTTCAACTACGGATGGATGCAATTCACGCTCGACGGAGCCGCCCGCTCGGTCACCTTGAACGACTGGGCGTACGAGAGCGTGGTCAACCAGTCCAT
>CALAZQ010000141.1 GCA_937926325.1 uncultured Planctomycetaceae bacterium
CCTTCCCTGAGCTTCCCGCTCTCGACGGCGGCACCGAGGAGGAAAGAGAGAGACTCGCCAACCTCCGCGGGCTTCGCCCCGAGACGATCGCTTCCGCCATCGGTAGCGGGCACCTTGGATTCACGGAGCGCGATGGCGAGCGGTTTTGGGTGGTCACCGATCGCGTGAGGATCAACGCACAGGTCCGCCGGTGCGACGGGAAGCCCCTGTGGGGCAAGATGAAGGCGCAAACGATCGATGATTCATGGGCGGCGTGGCCGCTGGCATCCAGTGAGATCCGCACCGGTCACGTCCTGCTCGCCGAGGGCGGGCCTGACTTTCTCTCTGCCATCGAGCTTTGCCGCATCTACGGCGTCCCCGCCTCCCCCGTGGGTGTCCTCGGAGCCTCCATGCCGATTCACAGCAAGGCCCTCCCCTTTTTCCGTGACAAGATCGTGCTCGTCGCGGAGCACAACGACGACGCGGGCCGCGATGCCACCGAGCGGTGGCGGCAACAACTCTCCGGTCTCGCCAGTGTGCGGGCGATCCCCATGCTGGCCGGCGACCTCAACGACGAAATCCAAGCCCACGGGTCCGGGGAGGTTGCGGACCTATTCTTCGCATGAAACTGATCATACCTATTGGCCCTCCCGGTGGGGGCAAAACCACCTTCTCGCAAGCGATCCCCGGCGCGTCCGTCGCGTCCTTCGCGGACCCTCTCTACGCTGCCATGTCCGCCATCCTCGGACCCCACAAGGTCAATGAACTGCGCCGCCTCAACCAGAAGGGAGAGCCGCTGGTCGAACTCGGGGGGAAGAGTCTCCGGTTCGCTCTTCGCTCGCTCGGGACTGAGTGGGGCCGAAACATGATATGGGAAGACATCTGGTGCGAATCCCTCTTCCGGCAGTACGACGACGTCGACGTGCTGACGATCGATGACCTGCGCTTTCCCAACGAGTACGAGGCCGCGCGCAAGCGGGGTGCTGTTTTCGTGCGGATCTGGCAGCGAGGATACGAGCGTGTCCCGCCCGAGCACGAGAGCGAAAGCTACTGGTTCACCTTCCCGGTCCACCTTCAAGTTGAGTGGGACACGCGAGACGAGATCCGCGACAAGGCAGGCTACGTCTTCGAGCGCCTCGACGAGATAGCTACCCACCGCCCCGAAGTCACGAAGAGACTCGTCCCGACCTTGCCATGATTGAACGATGAATGAACCACCGACCGCCAGCAACACGATGGCCGCCCTCGAGGCGGAAAGAAACCTCCTCAGCGCCATCATCCAGAACCCGGCGGCTGCCGCCGACCTCCCCGAACTCAGCCCGCTCGACTTCTTCTCGACCAACCACAAGCTGATTCTCTCTGCCGTCCTGGCCCTCATCAATGATGAGCAACCGATCGACCGGGCCTTCATCAACGAGCGGGTTGACGTTGTCTGCCGCGGCCTCGAAACCGCGCGTCCCGACTCTCTCGATCAAGCGCTCATCAACGACATTGTCGGTGATCAAGTGCCCGCCGGCCTTCACCGTGACTACTACCGCCTGATCCGCGAGAAGTGCGTGCTCCGAAAGGTCCACGCCTTCACGGCGAAGTGGGCGCGTCGGGCCTGCGAGTTTGGTCACGGAGAGGACGTCGACTCTTTCCTCGACCAGTTGGAGGAAGAGGCCCTTCGCTTCCGCAAGGTCCGCTCCGTGGACGTGCCGGTGAAGGATGCCCACGACGTTCTCAAGGAGTCCATCGACGCCCACATGGAGAGCCTCAAGTCCCCGCAACCGATCAAGAAGGGGATCATGACGGGGATCACGCAAATCGACAATCACACCGTCGGGATGCAGGCGGGAGAAATGGTGGTGGTGGCCGCCCGCCCGTCCGCCGGAAAGACCGCGTTGCTGATGCAGATTGCGATGCACAACGCTCTGCGGGACGTGCCCGTTGCGGCCTTCTCCCTTGAGATGGATGCAGACTCGCTCATGGGCCGGGGTGCTTCGATGCTGTCTGGTGTCTCCACGCTGGCGGTGAAGCAATGCCAAGTCACGGCGATGGAGCGCGATACATGGTCGAAGAGCTACCTCAAGCTCAAGCAGGGTGCGATGAAGATCGACGACGACCCGAGCGTGATGATCGAGGATATTCGAGCCCGCGCCCGCCGGCTGGTCAGGGAATTCGGCGTGAAGGTCATTCTGATCGACTACCTTCAACTGATCACCCCATCGAAGAAGGACCGCAACGCCATGCGGGACGAGAAGGTGGGAAATATCTCTCAGGGGTGCAAGGCCATGGCCCGCGAGCTGAACCTCCCCGTGGTCGTCCTGGCACAGCTCAACCGCGATCTCGAAAAGCGGGACGACAAGGTTCCCCGGCTGTCGGACCTTCGCGACTCGGGCCGGATTGAGCAGGACGGGGATCACATTTGGGCGATCCATCGACCGCACGGAAATGACTCCGACGCTTTCAATATCCACTGCCTCAAGGCCCGGAATACCGGGATCTTCCCGAAGGTCGAGTTGATCTTCGATGGGGAGACACAGAGGATCACGCAAATGAATGACTCTCAACCTGACTTACTATGACGTCGAAGCTGACAGACTATGAGCCGAAAAAAGTTCAAGTGCCCGATATGTGGATTAAAGCCACCGCCCCTCACTGGATGCCATTGCCACATCGAGGAGCGAGCGAATGGTTCTCGTCCAGCGCATTGTTCGCCTCGTCCACTGCATGTCATAGCGATCCGAAATACCAAGTGCTGTTTTGCGCGATTATTGATCGACTGCGACGGAATCTACAAATGCCCGTGCGGGAAGAATCAGAACCGTCTCGCCAAAGAATCTCGCTGATGCGATTTTCATTGCTGCAAACCCCATGAATCGACGCCCCTTCCTCACCCTTTTGCTGACGGCCGGCCTGCCGGTCCCCGCTGCGTCTCACGCGCCTATCCCCACCCTCGATCAATACTTGGTCGAGATGGACTACCGGGTAGGCCCGTGGACCTTCATCGAAATGACCGTGCCTCTTTGGGCCTTGAGTCCGAGGGACGCGGAGCACCGCGCGAAGCGAATCATTCGAGACCGATTTGGCCCCAAGGCTCACGTCCTCTTCGAGAAGGTCAAGGCGACACGGGCGGTTCCGGATCGCTGATCAGCCCAGGGGGATCCATGGGTACATCCGGCATCGGAAGTCGGAGATCGGGATTCGCGGCATTCGCCTCATCGACCCAGTTGCGGAGATTCGCCGGTCGAAATCGGTCCGCCTCGATTTCCGACAGTCGACCGAGCACCCACTCGCGCTCCTGCGCCCACAGTCCGCGCTCTGTGGTCAAGACGTCAAACTTCTTTTCCATCCGCGCGGTGACGCGCTCCTCAAGCTGTTGCGCCTCCCACCACATCCAAACGTGTGCCGAAAGAATCAGTGCCAAGGCGACGCCTCCCGTCGTCACTCGTTCAACGAATTTGTGAGTTCTCCTCATTCCAAAAGCCGAAGGCGGGTTTCATGGTCGGCCAGCCGCGCACGGATCTCATCCGTCCTCACCTCCAAGAACTGCATCGTGCGCATTTCCACCTGGATCTCCGAGATTTTCTCCGACTGGCCGCGCAAGTCGGAGCGCATCTCCTTCGCGATCCAGACCACGAACGCCACAAGGGACGTCAGCAGAATCTTGAAGGCCGCCTCAGCACCGAGAATCAGCTTGGTTTTGTTGTCTTCACTCATCACTCAGTCTCCGATGATCATCTCCACGTCCTGCTTCACCAGTGCGCGAAACTCTCCCATGGTGAGGGCCTTCTCCTTGCCCGTTTCCTCGATCACGAGCGCCCCGCCCGGATCCGTTTTCCGTCCTGGTGAAACCTCATCGTGCCCGACGATCCGATCGAGACGGAAGACGTCCGGGTTGTTGAGGTAGAGCCAGCACAGAACCTTCCGGAGCGCGAGCATTTGATCGGGCGTGAATTTGTGATACCACCCCGGCGCGATGTTCTCCCGACGGTCGCAGTAGATCACCTCGTCTTTCGGGATCCGGTTCTTGGCGAGGTTCCGCCCCTTGTCCCACCAAGGATAGAAGTTCTTCCCTGAGCTGCGGAGTTGCCCGGCCGCCTGAACCTCGATCCCGATGTAGTCCGTGTGAACGTAGTTCCCAACCGGCTTGTGGTACGACTTGCCCGCGTGATACCCCCACCGGTTGAGCGGGTCCGACTGCGCCAGGTTGCCGTCCTCGTCGATGATGAGGTAGAGCATCCCCGTGTCGCGCATGAGCTGGTTGCCCGATCGCAAACCGTTGCGGTGTCCGGCGGTCCAGTGAACCACCGCCCCGGAGGGATACCCGTCCGGATAGGTTCCCCGCTTTGCGCCGGAAGGAGCGTCGGCAGCGTACGGGATCCACAGTTTCTTCTTGTCGAAGAGGTAGAGCGATTGGTCGTGAATATCCGCGAGCGTATCGGGCTCGGCCGGCTCCGTTCGAAACTCCGGGTTCTCGTTGGGTTCCGCGGGCTCTCCGGCTGTCTCGTTGAGTCTCTGATTCAGCAGGCGACCCATGAAATCTCGGAGCGACCTCCGATAGTCCGCCGGCATCGAGCTGAGGTAGCCGTTGTCATGCAGCCAAACCCAGGTCCACGCTTCCTCGAACTCGTGCTCCTCGAGCTTGGTTGTTCCCTCTTCTGTTTTGTCACTCATCTCCAATTGGCATGGTCAGAATCATTACGTAATGAGATTCAGGCATCGGCCTTCTTCTCCGTGACCACCTTGCGCTGCTCGCCGGCCAGCACTCGCTTCTCGACCCCGCGGTGGTAGGATGCGACACCCAGGATGGAAGCGGGGAGAATAAGCACCCCCGCGAACGCTCCGAGGATCACGGGAAGGTGAGGGATGAAAAGCTCTCCATCGAAACCGACGAGATCGACACCGGCGAGAAGGGCGACCCAGGCCAGCCCGAACCAGAAACCCCGGCACGACCACCGGCCCCACATCGGGCGCCACGCTCCGGCCTCCGGGTTGGCGATGACCTCTTGCCGGATCGTCTCGTTGATCTCAGCGACGCGAGCGGAGTCGGCTTCCTCCTGAGCGGTGATGATTGCGGCATCCGCTTCGATCTCCGCAATCGCCATCTCGGTCTCGAGCTTCTTCAACTCGGTGAGAGCTTGCAGTTGCTCGGCGCTCATGTCGGTCACCATCTCCTCGATGGTCTCGATCCCCTCGTCGGAACTGCCTTCGTCTCCAATCCCGATTGCTTCTCCAACCGCGTCGAGAACCCCGAACTCGTCGAGGACTCCGCCGACCGGGGTGCGCTTCACCGCCGCGCCGCCGGCCCGAATGAGAATCTCTCCCACCTTCGGGAGACCCTTCTCGAAAACGTTGCGTCCGATGTTCCGGATCCGCTCTCTCCGCTCTTCTCGTGTCATCAAGTCCACGAGAAGCGTCAACTTGTCAGATTACCCACTACGAGGCGGGGTATTCCGGCGTCATGATGATCGCGTCCTGCGTGCGAGAGGCGATGGCGAATCGGCCCAAGTGATTCGCGACTCCTTCCATGATTCCGGGCGTGTCCATGTCACTGGAAACGAGAGTCCAATCCTCCCCGTTGTGCGACGTGTAGGCAACGTGATTTCCGACGATGAGAAATACGGAATTGGTTGGATCCCAATCGGCAGCGTTGAATATCCCGGTTGGAAAATCGTCGTTTACCAACTCGGTCGAGATCGAGGCGATGTCCGCGTCAGCCAGTGTGCGGCAGAACCCGCCGGTTCCCACGAGCAACCACAGGTCCAGCGAAGGAGAGTAGGTGATTCCCCGCACCTCATCACTGCCCGTGTCGTACTCGGTCCACGTTTCCCCGTAGTCCGTCGAATAGGAAACGACGCCATTCTGTGCACCGGCCAACCAGTTGGCCCCATTGCCCTTCACGCACAGGAAATTGTCGGCTGCCGCCGCCGCGTCCACCTGCGACCAGTCGATTCCGTTGGTCGACCGGTAGATTTTTCCGTTGTCCCCGACCGCGATGAAGTAGCCGGCCTCGGCATCGATTGCGTTCACCGAGTAGGAGGAATACGGATCATACTCCTCCACCCATGAGATCCCGTCGCGGGAGTAGTAGAGTTTGTCCCCCGCCGCAATCACCGCCCGCCCGTCGTCGCGAGATGCCACGGCATCGATCGTGTCGGAGATCCCCGTGTCGATCACAAACCACTCTGCCATGTCGTCCGACGTGACGAGCTTCCCGTTCTCGCATCCAATCAGGACTCGCGCGTCATTGTTGCACGCGCAATGCGGGGCCTCGGGCACGGGAATGTAGGTGTAGGCGGTTGAGTCGATCACGTCGATCGTCACTTCGTCGGTCTCCTCGGCATCCACAGAGACGTTCCGAACGTGAAGGCGGAAGGTGCATACCCGACTCTCGGACGGCGCCAGGAACGTCGGGCTTGCCGCGGTCGCATCGGAGATTTCCACTTTCGGTCCCCAAATCTGTTCCCACTCGTATTCGATCACGCCGGGGTCGCGCTCGGTTGATCCGGTCGAATCCAGTGTCACGGTCGCCCCCGCGTCCACCGTTTGGTTGGGACCGGCCTCCGCGGTGAGGTCGATGTCCTGCACGGTAACCGCCACCTCGTCCGTGTCCTGCTCCAAGGTCTCCGTGTTCTGGACGGTGAGCCGGAATGTCAGTTCCGTCTCCACCTCAACCTGCGGGGCGGTGAAGGTCGGCGTAGCCGCTGCCGTGTCTGAGATCGTGACGGAAGTCCCGGTCAACTGCTCCCACGTGTAAGTGACTGGCGCGACGTTCGCGGTGGATCCCGACGAGTCGAGCGTCACGGTGGCGCCCTCGCTCACGCTCTGATCGGATCCGGCAACCGCAATGATCCCGGTCTCGCTGGTGGCGGCCTGAGCCCCCACGGTCTTTCCCTGAATCTTCGCCTCGACGCCGGTCACGTGGACGAGCAAGCCTTTCGCTCCGCCGGCCTGGGACACGTCCGCGACGATCTCGTCGCCCCGGTAGATGATGTTCTGAACCGTGGCCGATGCCTTCGAGGTGTCGTTGGTGCGGTTGCTCAGGGTGATGGACCCTGCCGCGATCAGGTCAGCCCCGGCCGCCTCGAGCCCGATGATGCTATCGTCCCCGCCCGCCGATCCGAGATCGAACTGAATGCGCGACGGCTTGAGGTGCTCAGGGGCGAACCCGAGAGAATACCGCGTGTTCTGCAAGATCGTCCCCCGCTGCTCCGCGAGAAGAGATCGGGTCACGGTCGGCCCCACGAGCTGCCACGCCATGCCGCTGTCCGCGTGATCCTTCGGTCGCACCCAAAACGGATCCTCGTGAATGCAGAAGGATTGCGTGCCGGCCCCCGATCCCGTGACCGTCTGCGCGGTCCCGCTGTGCTCCGTCGAAACCTTGAACCAGTTTTCCCCCTCATCGACCTCGACCACGTAGTAGTGAGTCAGGAGGGAGAACCCGCTGAAAAGCGTGTCGGTCGTGAAGAACTCGACAACGTCGTGAAGGGCAGGGAGAACCCCACCGGTGTAGAGTTTCTCCCCCGACGTCGAGGTGATGTTGACCTCAGTGAAACTCTTGGTGGTCAGGGCATAGATCCCTTGGCCGGCCTCGGTGGCGAGGGCCACGACCTGCCCCTCGGTCATGAACTCCGTGGGAACGTAGTCGAGGTCCGATGAGGTGAAGCCCATGAGCCCGGTCGTGCTGGCGAGGTGGACCGATTCGGGCAGAACCCTCACCCACACGCGATTGTTCGTCGCTCCATCGTGGTCATCCGGCTTGATGATCCAGTATCCGACGGTGTCCGCGTCTCCCGCGAGGAGCATGAAAAGCCCCTTCGATCCGACCTGCCGCACCGCCCCGGTCGTGAGCCCGGTCGTGTCCACCGCGGCGAGCGTGGCCGCGTCCTGAACTGTTGTCTCGCTCACCACCACATCATCCGATGGCAGAGGTGGGGCATACGAAATCCACACCCGGTTGTTGGTTGCGGCGTCGTGATCGTCCGGCTTGACGTAGACGGGGTTGCTCGTCGTCGAAGTTTCATTCGCGCCGGAAACCAGTTTCGCGTGATAGGGTTGCCCATCGACAAGGAAGACGATGGCCTGTCCTGTCTCGAAACCCGTGGTCCCCACGGTTTCCAACGGACTCCCGCCATCGTCCCATCCGGTGATCCCATCGAGGTGGCGGATCAAGTAGTCCGCCTCCGGGTAGGGAGAGCCCCCCGGAGAAGGAGCGGACGTGGTGCCCTTGTTGATGTCGTTCCACACCCGCGCCGTGATCTCCGCGTCGCCGGGGGGGATACTCGATCCGACCGCGCCGCCGCCGTCGTTCCATCGGATCCCCATCATGAGGTCGACGTACTTGACGTCGGTCGCTACCGAGTCGTGCCCGAGCAGGTCATTCAACTCGGTGGTGTTGAAGTTCGGGTAGAAGGTGTAGACGGTGCTCAACCCCGTGCCGGTCTTCACCCAGGAGAGCGCCTCGACGATCGCATCGCCGTCGTAGTCGCCGACCGTTTTCAGCGAGAAACTACCGACGGATGCCGCCGGCCGCTCCACGATGTCGCCCCCTCGGAAAAACTGAACCTCGACTGCTGCGGAGTTTCCGCGACGAAAGGCGATCGTTTCAAGTTGCTGCCGGACGCCTGGGCTTGCCGTGATCTGCCACGTTTCCTCGTCAATGTAGATTCTCATTCGTTTCGCCGATGCGCCCGGACGAAACGAACGGGCGATTTGCTATCATTCCGCCTCGTCAACCGGGGAGTCTTCCTCGTCTCCACCCTGAAATGCGTGGGCCTGCTCGCGGTTGGCCTGCTCCTCGTCGATGTGGATCACCTGTTTCTTGGGCGTCTCACGAAACTCCTCGCCGGGGATATGCTGGTAGTGTGGAATGTAGTCCCGACGAAGGTGGCCGCGAGTCTCCTCGTCGATCAGCTCGTGCGTGGCGTGGCAGTGAATGATTTCCTTCTCGACCTCGCCCTCGCGCTCAACCCGGATGACGTGTCCCACGGGGCAGTGCGTCACGACAACCGATCGCATTCCCCGAGCGTGAAACTTCTGGTATCCCATGAAGAGATCCTCCGTGCCCTTGCCCGTGTAGCCGACGAAGTCAGCAAACATGAGGGCGTCATGGGACAGGAGGGTGCAGCCGAAGCCCCACCAATCCGTAGGCACCACCGATCCCAGGCCGATGCCGGGGTAGGCGTAATCCAGAAACCCCCGCCGGCGCCAGCCGTATTCGGCTGAGTGCTTCATGATGTTGCCGCCGTGCTTGGGCGGACACGTGCGCTCGATCTTCTTCCGGAGATTGAAGACCTTGTCCCAGGTCGATTGCGAAGGCTTCTTCTCGAAGGCCGCCTTCGCCTTCTCGTAGGAGTTGAGCAGGCGCGTTCCCACCTCGCGCTCCTCCGGTCGGAAATCGGGAAAGATCGGCTCGCGCGGCGTGCCGTGCCCCCCGAGATAGCTCCCCCCTCCCTGCGACGGATAGGGACAGAAAGCGATGTCATACCACCCGTTGTCGAATTCGATCATATCGATCGAGCAACTCAGGGCGTTCGGTGGCGGGATCACGTCGGCGTCGAGCATCCAGAACAAGTCCGCCCCCCATCGCCGCGCGTGGTTCAGTGCCGCCATCCGCATCTGCGCCACCATGAGGTTCTGCGAGTCGGAGTATTTCTTGGTCTCCTTCCACCGGCTGTCCTTGATGACCTCGAGGTTGCGCGTCCCGCGAAACTCGTGCGAGTCATCGAGCCCGAGTTCCTGCGCGTAGTCGCGCCACTCTTCCATGCTCTCATTCCCTACGAGGATGATGAGAAACTCCACGTTCTTCCGGGTTTGCTCCGCCCGGCAGAGGTTTTGCGCCAACGCCTGCAAAAAACTCCCCATCGCATAGAGGTAGTTGTCCGTGGCGTTCGTGGTAATGGCGATCCGTAGCGGCTTTTCGTCAGCGCAAGTATTCATTTCCCCTCGCGATCACCTTGCGGTTCCAGAAGGTTCCGAGATTCTGCCACAGGCGGCTCCGTTTCACCGCAAGGGCCACCCCTTTTGTCGCTGTGATCTCTGAATTCGATGTCGCTGTGATCGTTTGCACCTTCTCTTCGCCGTCAACCCGCCACGTGATCTGCAATTCGCACCGCCCGAAGTACAGTGTCGCGTCCTTTTCGGCTCCGATCACCGCCCACTCGTCGTCAGCCATCTCCAGAATCGTGTGGCCGGTATGCTGATTCGTTGGGATCCGATCGCCAAGAGCGAATGCGTAGGTGCGAGTCGAGACAAACCCCTCCGCATCGCGGACGCTCATGTGTAGCGTCGCGATCGTGTGCGTGGTCGCATCGACAGCGGGAAGCTCCCACCGTTGCCTCACGGTCGCCCTTCGCTCGAGGGTGTAGACACTCTCCGTCTCCAGCGCCGAGGCTCCCGCCTGGACGAAGACCGACTCCGAAACCGAATACTGCGGCCTGTAGACCTTCGTGCTCCACTCGCGATCGGACAGGTCCATCTTCCTTTGGCCGGCCCTGATCTCTCCGTTGAGCCGTGGCTCCGGCATGACGAAATACTGAGTCGACTGCGTGAGTCGATTCTGACTGGTGGCGATGATGGAAGAAGAGAACGTCGCGAAGAGAACGTTCGTCACGCGGTCGCCGAACGGGACGAACCCCGGCGTGCGGGTCTCCTGCGCCAGCGCGACCTCGAACGGTAGAATCTCGGCCGCCCCGTAATCAATGCTCCCCACCTCCTCTGTGATGCCGGAGATCGGAACGTAGGCCGATGTCGTGTCGCGGCTCTCCGCGAACCGGTTGGTGGCTTCGATGGTCGTGTACCAGACTCCCCCCTCGAACTCGCGAGAGCTCTCCGTGTAGAACGCGGTCACCGTGTCATTGTTGGTGCTGGCCTCGTCGGATGATCCCACGCGGACCGGCACCACCGTTTTCCCGTCGGTCGTCGCCGTGACCCTCATGAGGGTTTGCCCGGTGAAGATGCGGCTGGCATAGTCGCCCACACGAGAGAGCATCCGGGTCTCCCGAGTTACGTGTGTCGTGTAGAGATACGTGTGTTGAACGAACTCGTACGCCTTCGATGTCTTCGCCCACTCTTCGAACTCGCGTGATACCAGTTTCCAGCCGCCCCCATCGTCCGGAACATGGTATCGCTTGGTGTAGGCCGACACCCTGTAAATGTCCTGCTCCTCCGGTTCCGCCCCGTCCGTGACAATCGCATACGTTCGCGCCGTTCGAGTCATCTGCCACTCGACCCTCTCTTTGTCGCCCAGCTCGCGAAACACCGACGCGAAAGGCTTGGGCTCCGTCGTGAAAACGGAGTCGCGCAACAGCCAGAACTTCTCCCCCTGGTCGACGTCGGCCGTGGTCCTGTAGTAAATCCGCGCCTGCTTCGATCGGAACGTCAGGGGCCGCGTGAAGGAGTCGGAAGCCCTTGTGATCTTTTCGTAGGTGAAGTCCACCGTGCCGTCCACCGTGTGCGTCTCGGCAACCCTTGACGTGCTCGCCGCGGTCTCGCGCTCTGCCGTGAAGAAGTCGGCGGTGGTCACCTCCTGCCGATAGTCGAACCGCGTCCTCTCGCGAACCCCGAGAATCACCTCCTCGATCCTCTGCTTTTCCAGTCTCGTTCCGGCGTATTCCAACGTGGAAACGGACGTGGTGCTGTGCGGGGCCTGCGTCGTGCCGGCGGACTCGTACGTGAACGATGTCGAAACGTCCACTACCGGGTTGTCCCCGATCCGCGTGCGGGTCCGGATCGTCACAACCCCGCCTCGGGTCACGGTCTCGGTCGTGTAGATCGCGGTGAAGTGAAGCACCTCGCCCCCTTCTTGAACCGTCGACCGGGCCGTGATCTTGTGGGTCTCCGCGAACTCGTTTGTGCCGAACCTCTTCTCCTTCCGCTCGACCGCTGTTCCCTCTACGGTCCGGTCGTGGGAGAAGATGATTTTCGCCGTGACGTCATCCCGCTCCGGATCATCGTAGGACGTGCGAAAACGAAACTCTGTTTTTCCTGACGAGCTTTTCGAGTAATTTAAATTCGTCTCGGTGTACTCGTGAACCTGAAACTGCGGCTGTCTCTGCCACGAGCTTCCCCTAATCACAACGAGACTCATCCTTCCGGGTCACTCACTTGCCATGCGTAGTATCTGTCAAACGGCTCCTCGCCGGGAGACGTGATCTTCTTCCCTTCTCGGCGAACCTCTGTCGGGGTGCAAATCACGTTTCGAAACCGCAACCGAACCGCCGCCGCGGACTCTCCATCGACGGTCACCTTGGCAATCATGACGGGCACGGTAGGCGGTGGTGCCCCCTTTGTGGTCAGGAGGATCGCCTCGTCCATGCGTGATGCGACCTCAAGCGTGACGGTCTCCACGTAGGACTCCTTCGCCTTGGCTCGGGCCAGGATGAAGTTCTCCCCCGATTTCAACTCGATCGCCTCTCCGAGATTGTCGGGCGCGATGTTGTTCACCATCCCGTCGCGAAAGGTGATCGTGTGCTTGCCGTTGGAGCTCGTCGTTGAGAAGTTCCACACCGAGTAAGCGCCGCCGCCGCGGAGCTTCGAGCCCGGAGCCCCCGAGATCCGAACAGCCCCCATGCGCCGCGCGATCCGGATCCCCTGCCCGTGCGTGATGTGCTTCCCCTCCAAGAGAAACATGATGGCGTCCTGAATCGCATTGATCCGCTTCGAGCTGGCGACCTCGAACACGCTATCCCCTCGCTCGACTTTGGTGAGGTGCGAGACAACCTCTGAAATTCGGCTCATGCGGTATCGTAGATTTTCTTGTTCCACCCGCGCCAGCCCGAAAGCTGCCATTCCTTCTGAACGGTGAAGACGTGGGCGCGCTCCTGATAGGTCATCCCGTTGTAGCGCCAGTTCCACTCAGGGTTGACCGACGGCTCCGGCCCCTCCGGCGTGGCGATCTTCCCGACGTCGCTCAGGTCTTGCGGCCTCGATCGGGCGGTGTATTTCTTCCGCCACACGATCTCGTTCGCGTCGAGAAACGCCTCCACCCCGGCGAGGTCGTTCTCCTCGTCCTCGATCCACAGTGCGAACCGGTCAAACACCCCGAGCTTGTCGTCGGCTGTCTGGTCCCCCGTGCTCGGATCGATGAAGATGGCGCCGTTGAGCGGGGCCGACGGGCGCCCCCCGATGTGCGTCGCGAATCTCCGGTGAACCACAATGGGCTCTTCGCTCGTCCCGATCTGCAACTCGTAGGTGGGCGGGGACTCCTCCCCCCGCTGCGGACTCATGCCAGCGTAGTTCCCCTTCACGGTCGCCAGCCCTTTTCCCCCGAAGGTGAACGATCTCTTTTCCAGCGTGCAAAACCGCGCGTAGGGGTGCGCCGAACCCAGGTCCGGGGCAAGCTGCATGATCCTGTCGTTGGGCGCCTCCCACGTGACCTGCCCCTCCATGAGCCCTTGCTTGTCCTCGACGAGCGTAGCTCCGGGGAGCATCCGGAGTTTCTCCGGACCGAATGTTTTGTGATTGAGAAAATTCATTCCACGCCGTAGGTCTCACGGCCTCTAAGACCGTTGTCGCGAATGTGCTTCAACAGCTCGTTTGTCAAATCGATGCGCCGCGCGATCGGGTCAATCCCCGAGACGCCCCCACCCCCGCCAACCCGGCGAAGCGACGATGCCGTGATCTGCGCGTCTGGCACGCGCTGCATCTCTTCAAGCATCCGCTGTGCCTGCTGCACCGCGACGTCCCGGCCGGCCATGTTTCTTGCGGCAGCCGCACCGAAACCCTGGTCGATGTATTTCTGCTTCCGCTCCGCTTCGAGTTGCTCATCGCGAATCCTATCGCCGATCTTTTTCTCCTGCTCGGCGAACGCCCGGCGCCCCACGCCTCGCAAGACGCCCTCGCGGAGATTGGAGGCGGCAATTTCACGGTCGCGCTCGGTCGCTTCTCTTGTACGTTCCCGGCGAGCCTCTTGGATTTCCCGCTGCCTTTCGCGGATTTTCGCCTTCTCGTTCATGACGTCTTCCGCGTAGGCTTCTCGGGCACCCTCGTTCTCGAAATTCATTCCACGGGCCTGTTCGAGAGCTTCGCGGTAGTCAAGGGTTTGCTGGATAGCCTCAGCGTAGCCCCTCGCACCTTTCGCCGCTCCCGTATCGCCTTCCGACTCCCGCAACTGCTGAATGCTCTTGATTCGCGCCAGCTCCGTGTCCAGCCTTGCGTCTTCGCGACGCCTATCGGCCTCCCTGCGCATTGCCTGCTCCCGCGCTGCGAGCTCGGTCAGCGAGTTTGCGAGGGCCTGATCGCTCATATCCGTGTATTCCTTCTGTAGCAATAGTTTCTCGCGCTCCGCATTCAGGATGCGAAGTTGAATCTCCAACCCGCCGTCTTGGAGCCCCATGATCGTCTGCGCCGTGTCGAGCGTGTCTCGGCGGGCCTGATACTCGGCTCGGGCCGTCGCTCTCCTTGCGGCAAGATCCTTTTCCACCATCGCCACTTTGTCGCCATCGCGCTTCTGGCGCTCCTGTTCCTGCGAAAGCAGAAACTCATCGCGGGACTGCGCGGCGTTTGTGAGGGCTACGCCATACTCCTCCGCGACCTGCCGCAGTGATTCGAGCTGCCTCTTTTCCTGCTCCAAGCTGGAGAGCTTGTCCTTGCGATCCTTCCCTTTCAGCCCTTCCAGCTCTCCCTCGGTTTGCTCCACGGTTGAATACTGGTTCTGATACTGGTCGCGCAACGAAATCTGAGCCCTGAGCTTCGACACCTCGGACTCGGACTCCAGCGCCAGCCGAATGCCGGTGTTGGCCTCGACGCGGATCCTTTGCAGCTCCTCGATGCGAGATTCCAGCTCGGCCTTCTCATGCTCGATCCTCTCCTTCTCCTGATCCATCGCCCGCCGGACACTGTATGCGTCTTCCCCGGTTTGCCCCGCCTGGGAAATCCGCCGGTCCTTGGTTCGCTCCAGCGTTCTCAGCTCTCCCTCGGCTTTTCCGATCTCGAAGTCCAGTTCTCGCGCGTTCGTCTTTTCCTTGAGCTGCTTCTCCTCCAGTTCCTTCTCGGCCGCGAATTCCCGCATCACTTTTCGATACTTCCGGCGGGCCTTTTCCGCCTCCTGCGTCAATGATTCTGCCTCTTCCGCCGGGCTCATCCGGCTCCGCTGATCCTCCAGTCGCTTCTCGCGGATCTTGCGCATCTCCGCCTCCTCCGTCCGCATCCGGTCCTGCTCCCTCTCGGTCAAGGCGAGGTCGCTCTTGCCCATCTGCTGCACCTGATCCAGTCGGGATTCCGCCACGATCTTCCGCAACCGGGCCGCAGAAAGCTGCGCTTTATCCCCTTTCTCGATCGCCTGATTGACGTCGTCGTGCGCCTTCGCCAGTTCCACCAAAATGGCGTGGTGCGCCTTGAGGAGATCGCCGGCCGTCCGGATCGATCGAATCTGTTGATCCATCTTCCGGGCCAGCGCATCCGTGGCATCGTTGTATTCCCGCGTTGCTTCCGCCGCCGCCCTGAAATGATCCGTAACTTTCACAAGAGCCGTTGCCACCCCGATAATTGCCGCCGCGGCCCAAAAGTAGGGGTTGAGCACCAACGAGACGAGCATGACCCGGAAAGCATTCGCCACGAATCCCACGACCTTCCCGAGCCCCTTCATGACGGAACTCAACCCGATGGACGCCACCCCAACCGCGTTGCTGGAAACGGCCGCTTTCGCCT